>JAHZFC010000054.1:236-12322 GCA_019421525.1 Clostridiales bacterium | reverse complement strand
CGTTCCAGCTCCTGGATACGGCCGGGCTGTCCATCATGGACAGGGATGGGAGCCATGTGGGCCCGCCAGCTGCCCTCCACCTGCTTACCGTCTACCTCTTTGGGGCCGGTCCAGCCCTTGGGGGAGCGCAGAACAATCATGGGCCAGCGGGGGCGGGAGGCATCACCTGAGGTGCGGGCGTACTCCTGGATACGCTGAATCTCACGGACTGCCCAGTCCAGGGCCGCGGCCATCTTCTGATGCATGGTCCTGGGCTCGCTCCCCTCTACAAAACGGGGTTCCCAGCCGCAGCCCTTGAAGAACATCTCCAGCTCCTCGTGGGAGATGCGGGAGAGGATGGTAGGGTTAGCCACTTTAAAGCCATTGAGGTGGAGGATAGGCAGGACAGCTCCATCGCTGATGGGATTGAGAAACTTGTTGGAGTGCCAGGCGGTAGCCAGAGGGCCGGTCTCCGCCTCGCCGTCGCCAACGACGCAGGCGGCGATCAAATCCGGGTTATCCATGACGGCGCCGAAGGCGTGAGACAGGGAGTAGCCCAGTTCTCCCCCCTCGTTGATGGAACCTGGGGTTTCAGGGGCTGTGTGGCAGGGGATGCCGCCGGGGAAAGAGAACTGGCGGAACAGCCGCTTCATTCCCTCGGTGTCCTGACTGATGTTGGGATAGACCTCGCTGTAGGAGCCGTCCAAGTAGTCTTGGGCTACCACGGCGTTCCCTCCGTGGCCGGGGCCGCAGATGTAGATCATGTTCAGCTCATACTTGACGATTGCGCGGTTGAGATGGGTATAGATAAAATTTTGGCCGGGGCAGGTGCCCCAGTGGCCCACGATGTTCTGCTTCAAATGGGCGGGCTTCAAAGGTTCCCGCAGGAGGGGGTTGTCCAGCAGATAGAGCTGGCAGGCGGACAGGTAGTTTGCGGCCCGCCACCAGGCGTCGATGGCGTGGAGCTGTTCCCGAGTGAGCGGGTCCTTTTTGGACATACGGGCGGGGGCCTTGACGGCCTTTTGTGTGTTGTCGGTGCGCTTTGGCATTGGCTTATCTCCTCCGCATAAGGGTTTTTCTATATCTTAAACCATATCGCCCAAACAATCAATGGGTAATCTCGGAAGTAAGCGGTAAAAATGAGAAGATAACGAGATTGTTAAGAGAGATCATAAAAAAGGGATGGCGTTAGAAGGGGTAAAAGCCAAAAGGAAGAACCGGAATATGAAGACGCGTCCCCCTCCCGTGTGGGAGAGGGACGCGTCTGGTCAACTGCGCTTGGAGCGGTTGATGGCGGACAGGATGGCCCGCAGGGGGGCCAGATTGATGTTGTGGGACAGGCCGATGCCCCAGTATTTCTTCCCAGTGCGCTGGTCCTGGAGCAGAATATAGGCCACGCCCTGGGAGTCGGAGCCGTCGGTGATGGCGTGGGAGGAGTAGTCCAGGAAGGTAAAGTGGGACATCTTCTCATCCTTGATGGCATTGAAGAAGGCGTCAATGGGGCCGTTGCCCTCGCCGGATACCTTAAAAATAGTATCGGTGTGCTGGAGGGTGCCCCAGAAGGCGACATGGGAATGACCTTCGCTATCAATGTTTTCCGCAAAGGCGTGCTTGAGCAGCTTGTAGGGCTCCTTGGCCTCGATGTACTCCTGCTGGAACAGCTCAAAGATACGCTCGGGGCTGATTTCCTTGCCCACAGCGTCAGTCTCCTTCTGGACCACGGCTCCGAAGTCGGGGTGCATGGCCTTGGGCAGATCGAAGCCAAAGTTGTGCTCCATGATATAGGCCGCGCCTCCCTTACCGGACTGGGAGTTGATACGGATGACTGGTTCATACTCCCGGCCCACATCGGCTGGGTCGATGGGCAGGTAAGGGATCTCCCAGTAGTCGGAGTTGGACTCCTTCATATACTGGGTACCCTTGTTGATGGCATCCTGGTGGCTGCCGGAGAACGCGGTAAATACCAGTTTGCCCACATAGGGCTGCCGGTCGCCTACCGGCATCTTGGTGCACCGCTCATACATCTCACGGATCTTGTTGATGTTGGAGAAGTCCAGCTTGGGGTCGATGCCCTGAGTATACATATTCATGGCCAGGGTGACAATGTCTACGTTTCCAGTGCGCTCGCCGTTGCCGAACAGGGTGGCCTCCACCCGTTCGGCTCCGGCCAGCAGGCCCATCTCCGCTGTGGCCACGCCGCAGCCCCGGTCGTTGTGGGGATGGAGGGAGATGATGGCGCAGTCCCGGCTGGGCAGCTTGGAGATAAAGTACTCCAGCTCGTCGGCAAAGTAGTTGGGCATGCAGTTTTCCACCGTGGTGGGGAGATTGAGGATGACACGCTTCTCCGGGGTGGCATGGAGCTCCTCCAGCACGGCCTGGCAGATCTCCACCGCGTAGTCCATCTCGGTGCCCATGAAGGACTCGGGGGAGTACTCATAGCGCAGGTCCATCCCCTGGGCGATGACGGGCTGGGCCATCTCGTAGATGAGGTCGGCCGCGTCGGTGGCGATCTTGGTGATGCCGTCGCAGTCCATGTGGAACACCACCTTGCGCTGGAGGGTGGAGGTGGAGTTGTAGAAATGGAGGATGACGTGCTTGGCTCCCTCGATGGCCTCAAAGGTCCGGCGGATCAGATGCTCCCGGGCCTGGACCAGCACCTGGATGGTCACGTCGTCGGGGATGTGGCCCCCCTCGATCAGCTCCCGGCAGATCTCGAACTCCGTCTCGCTGGCGGTGGGGAAGCCGATCTCGATCTCCTTCACGCCGATGTCCACCAGGGTGTGGAAGTACTCCAGCTTCTCCTGGAGGTTCATGGGGTCCACCAGGGCCTGGTTGCCGTCCCGCAGGTCCACGGAGCACCAGATGGGGGCATGGGTGATGACCTTGTCCGGCCAGGTGCGGTTTTCGATGGGCTGGGGCTGGAAGGGGATGTACTTTTGGTAACCGGGCTTCAAATTCATGACAGGTTCCTCCTTTGGAAGGTGCGGGGGACAAAAAAACGCCCCCGACACAACGGTCAGGGGCGCAGTAGCTGCGCGGTACCACCCTAGTTCCACATATGGTCACCCATATGCGCTTATCGGCCTCCAACAAGGCCTTGACCTGTAACGGGATCACCCGTCCGTCCCTACTGCAGCTGGTTCAGGGCGGCGGCTCCGGGGCCAGTATCCACATGGGGACCCACGCCGGTTCGCACCGAACACCGGCTCTCTGGGGCGGGCGGGCCCATGTCTTTTTCCCATCTGCGCCTTTTCATATCGATGAAGCTATTGTAGCGGAAAATATGTGGGTTTGTCAAGGAAAAGATAGGGATCTTTGCGCGCCGGCGCAGGGGCAGGGCATGCGGGGAGCGGAGCTGGACGGGGGCGCCGCGCCATCGTACCGCCCCATCCCGCATCCTTTCTCATCGCCTGCCCGGTATGTATCGTGCGCTGAACAGGAAAATCTCATTTCTCACGGGGGAAAAGCTTGCGGGAGCAGGGGCGGGTGTGATATAATACTCATAATTATGCGTATACGCAATATCCGAGAAAAAAGGTCGTGACCATATATGGAAGAACAAGCCAAAAAGAAAGTGATGCTCTCCGGCATCCAGCCCAGCGGAGACCTGACCCTCGGCTCCTATCTGGGGGCCATCCGGAACTGGGTGGATCGCACCGATGAGTTCGACAACTACTATTTTATGGCGGATATGCACTCCATCACCGTGCGGCAGGACCCCGCCGCCCTGCGCCGCCGCACCCTGGAGCAGCTGGCCCAGTATATCGCCTGCGGGCTGGACCCGGAGAAGAATACCCTGTTCATCCAGTCCCATGTGCCCCAGCATGCCCAGCTGGGCTGGGTGCTCAACTGCTACACCATGTTCGGCGAGCTTTCCCGCATGACCCAGTTCAAGGATAAATCCGCCAAAAATAAGGACAACATCAACGGCGGCCTGTTCACCTATCCCGCCCTGATGGCGGCGGATATCCTCCTGTACCAGCCGGACTACGTCCCCGTGGGGGAGGACCAGAAGCAGCATGTGGAGCTGACCCGGAACATCGTCCAGCGGTTCAACGGCATCTACGGCGACGTGTTCAAGATGCCCGAGCCCTACATCCCCAAGGTGGGGGCCCGGATCATGAGCCTGAGCGACCCCGCCTCCAAGATGTCCAAGTCGGATAAGGACCCCAACGGCTCCGTCTACCTCATGGAGAAGCCGGAGGACATCCAGCGCAAGTTCAAGCGGGCGGTCACCGACAGCGACACCGAGCGCTGCGTCCGCTATGACCCGGAGCACAAGCCCGGGGTGGCCAACCTGATGAGCATCTACTCCGCCGTCACCGGCAAGAGCTTTGACGAGATCGAGCGGGAGTTCGAGGGCAAGGGCTACGGCGCGTTCAAGCCCGCCGTGGGCGAGGCCGTGGTGGAGACCCTGCGGCCCATCCGGGAGGAGGCCGAGCGCATCCTCAAGGACAAGGCCTATCTGGGATCGGTGTATAAGGCCGGGGCGGAGAAGGCCTCCTATGTGGCCAACAAGACCCTGCGGAAGGTCTATAAGAAAGTGGGCTTTGTGGCCCTGTGAGAACAGGCGGACGCCCTGCCGCCCCGGGGGACCGGGGACCGGAGGGGCGGCGCGACAAAGAACATGATCCAAAGGAGCTGCGTATCCCATGCCACAAGAGATCATCGGCCCGCTGCTGAGCATCGGGTCCGTTTTGGAGTTGCCGATCATCGGCTATGTGCTGCTGGCGCTGGTCCTGGCCGGGGTGGTGTCCTTCGCCACCACGCCGCTGGTGAAGGCCCTGTCGGTCAAGGTGGGGGCCATCGATGTGCCCCGGGATGACCGGCGGATGCACGACCACCCCATCCCCCGGATGGGCGGCCTGGCCATCTTCCTGGGCTTCATGTGCAGCGTGCTGCTGCTGGTGCCCCTGGACCGGCCCAAGCAGGGGATGCTGCTGGGAGCGGTCATCATCGTGGTGCTGGGCATCTTTGACGACATCTACGCCCTGCCCGCCAAGCTCAAGTTCGTGGTGCAGATCGTGGCGGCCTGCGTGGCGGTGTTCGCCGGCAACCGGATCGAGGTGCTCTCCAACCCCAATATCTTCAGCAGCGACCCCTACTGGGAGCTGGGCGTCCTGTCCGTCCCGGTGACCATCATCTGGATCGTGGCGCTGACCAACGCGGTCAACCTGATCGACGGGCTGGACGGGCTGGCCTGCGGCGTGTCCACCATCAGCTCGGTGACCACCCTGATCATCGCACTGCTGGTCAGCGAGGGGGACGTGGCGGTGATGATGGGGGCGCTGGCCGGGGCGTGCATCGGTTTTCTGCCCTACAACCTGAACCCGGCCAAGATCTTCATGGGGGACACCGGGGCCACCTTTTTGGGCTTTATCCTGGGCACCGTATCGGTGGACGGCATGTTCAAGCTGCCCGCCATCATCTCCTTCGTGGTGCCCTTCCTGATCCTGGGGCTGCCCATCTTCGACGTGTGCTTTGCCGTGGTCCGGCGCATTTCCAAGGGGCAGAGCCCCATGAGCCCGGACCGCAGCCATATCCACCACCGCCTGATCGACATGGGCCTGTCCCAGAAGCAGGCGGTGGGCATCCTGTACGTGATCTCCGCCATCCTGGGCCTGTCCGCCGTGGTCCTCACCTCCAGCGGAGCCGGCCGGGCCATGATCTTCCTGGTGGCCATGGCTGCGGCGGGACTGGTGGCGGCCAAGCTGTTTTTGCACAACAACCCCGCGTCCAAGGAGGACAAGGCCCGTCAGGAGCACCGGGAGGGCGGCCCGGACGGGGCGAAGGGGGAGACCGCCCCTGCCGGCGGCCCGTCCCAGACCGCCGGGACGGGCCATGAGCCGGGGGCCGATACGACCCGGGGAGAGGAGGAGCGCCGGGATGGATAAGATCAAGGTGATGACCATCTTCGGCACCCGGCCGGAGGCCATCAAGATGGCCCCCCTGGTGAAGGAGCTGGAGCGCAGGCCGGAGTTTGACAGCTGGTGCTGCGTCACCGCCCAGCACCGGGAGATGCTGGACTCGGTGCTGGACATCTTCGACCTGCGCCCCCAGTTCGACCTGGACATCATGGAGCCCCGCCAGACCCTGGCCACCATCACCACCAAGTGCCTGCTGGGCATGGAGGAGGTGTTCTCACAGGTCGAGCCCGACCTGGTGCTGGTCCACGGGGATACCTCCACTACCTTTGCCGGGGCGCTGTCCGCCTTCTACCACCAGATCGCGGTGGGCCATGTGGAGGCGGGGCTGCGGACCTATGACCGGTACTCCCCCTTCCCGGAGGAGATGAACCGCACTCTGGTGGGCCGGCTGGCCCAGCTGCACTTCTGCCCCACTGAGAGCAACCGTAAAAATCTGGAGCGGGAGGGCATCTGCTCCGGGGTATTCGTCACCGGCAACACGGTGATCGACGCACTCAAGACCACGGTGCGCCAGGACTACCAGTTCTCCACCCCGGTGCTCAACGAGCTGGACTACCGGGGGAAAAAGGTGATCGTGGTCACCTGCCACCGGCGGGAGAACTACGGGCAGCCCATGGAGCACATCATGTCCGCCCTGCGGCGGCTGGCCCTGGCCTTTGGGGACGAGGCGGAGCTGGTCTACCCGGTCCATCTGTCCCCGGTGGTACAGGAGCATGCCCACAGATATTTGGACGGGCTGGCCAACGTCCACCTGATCGCCCCCCTCACCGCCGATGAGATGCACAACCTCATGGCCCGCAGCTATCTGGTGATGACCGATTCCGGCGGGCTCCAGGAGGAGGCCCCTGCCCTGGGCAAGCCGGTGCTCGTCCTGCGCCGGGAGACGGAGCGGCCCGAGGCCGTGGCCGCGGGCACCGTGAAGCTGGCGGGCACCGAGGAGGAGCAGATCTTCTCCATGGCGGAGGAGCTGCTCACTGACCCGGCGGCCTACGCCGCCATGGCCCACGCCGTCAACCCCTATGGGGACGGGCAGGCATGCCGGCGCATCGCGGAGGGGATCTTGTACCATTTTGGCCTGCGCCAGTCGCCGCCGGACACCTTCGGGGCCTGAGCAGACGGAAACACCGAAAGGGGGAAGCGGGAGATGGAAGAGAGAAAGCGGACCATCCTGGCCATCGTCATCTCCTGCATCATCCTGCTGGCGGTGTTCTACAGCTTTGGGCTGAACTTTTTCGGCTCCACCCCGGAGATCGTGGTGGCGGACACCCAGACCTCGCCGGAGGTCACCGCCGATCCCAGCGCCTCCGACCAGGGGGGCATCCCGGTGGAGGTGACGGCGGAGACGGTGCAGAGCATCATAGCCAGCATGAGCCGCTACCAGAGCTACAGCCGGACCATCACCATCCAGTACAGCTGGACGGGGGGCTCAGGCACGATCACGGCCCAGGTCCGGGCGGACGGCGGGTGGAGCCGGTGCGACACCCTGCTGGCCAGCGGCGTCACCGAGCGGTCCATCGTGGGGGATGGGCGGCTGTGGTACTGGTACGATGAGGACAGCCAAGTGATGGAGAGCACCGCCGACCGGCGCAGCCAGGACCTGCTCCAGTATATCCCCACCTATGAGGACGTGCTGGAGCTGGACCCCAGTCAGATCACGGATGCCGGCTATGAGGAGAAGGATGGGACCCGGTGCATCTATGTGGAGGTGTACCGGGAGGAGCAGGGATATCTGGAACGGTACTGGATCTCGGTGTCCAGCGGCCTGCTCACCGCGGCGGAGACGGAGAAGGACGGCATGGTGGTGTACGCCGTGTCCTCCGGCCAGCTGATCAGCCCCCTGTCCGGGGGGGATGGGGCCTTCACCCTGCCGGACGGAGAGGTGCTGTACCAGCCTGAGACATAAGAGCTACTTCTCATCCTCCCCGTCGTCCCCCAGCCCCAGCAGCAGCATCAGGCCCAGGGTGATGACCAGCTCCAGATCGTCCCCCTCCACCAGCAGGAAGAGGATGATGAGCACCAGCAGGATATCCCCGGTGTCGAACCGGTCCAGGGAGAAATTCTTGAGGATGCCCCCCAGCAGATCCCCCACGCCCCCGGTCAGGCCATCCAGAAGGTGGCTCCCGCCCCGGTCGGGAGAGGGGGCGTGGCCGCCGCCGGGGGGCGGCGTCTGAGGCCGGGGCCGCTGAGCCTGCTGGGGCCTGCGGCCGGAGGAGGGACGCTGCCCCTGTTCCCCGGCCTGGGGGGTGGGGATGTCCGTGTGGGGCATCTGGTCCAGATAGCGGTTATACATGGTCCTGTCCACCTCCCCGCAGGACCTCCAGGGCCACCCGGATGAGCCGGGAGAGCTTGGCGATCTGGATGGCCCGGTCCAGCTTGGCATAGCGCCGCTCCTTCACGAAGGGGCGCAGCGCCTGGAGCAGGGCGGTCCGCCCGCCGTCGTCGGCGTTGTACTCGCTCATGATCCGGGCCCCCAGGGTGAGCAGGCGGGGGTCCAGCCCGCCGCCCCCCTCTCCGGTCAGAGAGCCCAGCAGGGCGGACAGGTCGGGCGGGGAGGCGGCCTGCCCATGCCCAGAGGGCGGCGGCTCATCCCTATGGTCCGGTGGTGGCGGCGCTTCCGGCTGCTGGTCCTTCCCACTGCCCAGGGACTGGGCCAGCGCCATGATCTGCCCCATGGCCTGGGGGTCGCCCAGGATCGTGTTCAGCTTGTCTTCCAGCTCGCTCATGGCTGGCCGCTCCTTTCTGTGGGGTCATGAAGATGCCGGGACGCCCGCCCCGGCGTGCTTTAGTCCAGGGACTGGCGCAGCCGCTCGATCAGGCGCTGGCCCTCCGGGTCCCGGGCCAGCCGGCGGACCGCGTCCATCAGCTGGGCGGTGTCCCCCTTAGCGGCCTGCTGGGCGGCCTGCTCCAGGTCGCCTCCGGCGTTTTTGCTCAGCATCTGGAACAGGCGCTGGGTCTCCGGGGCGTTTTGCAGCTGGTCCAGCTTGCCCTGGTCCTTCATGAGCTTGGCGGCCTGCTCACTGTTCAGCATATTACGAAGATCGGGCATATAGCTCCCTCCTGTCTGTTTACCACAGTATATGCCCCAAAGGAGCGATGGTGACCACTATGAAGCTATTGATCCTCTCCGATTCCCATGGCCGGGTGGGCAACCTGCTGGAGGCGGTGGACCGGGAAGCCCCTGACGCCGCGGCCCACCTGGGCGATGTGAGCCGGGACGCCGAGGCCCTGGCTGCCGCCTGTCCGGACCTGCCCCTGTGGTCGGTGTCGGGCAACTGCGACGGCTGGGGGGCCAGCGCCCCGGACGAGCTGGAGGCGACGCTGGGGGGCGTGAAGTTCCTGTTCACCCACGGCCACCGCTACCGGGTGAAGCTGGGGCCCGGGCTGCTGCTCCAGGAGGGCAGGGAGCGGGGCATCGGCTGCCTGTGCTATGGGCACACCCATGAGCCGGTGGCCCAGCTCCAGATCGACGGGCGGTGGCTCATCAACCCCGGCACCGCCGGGGGGATCGGGAACCGGGCCACCTATGCGGTGGTCCATGCGGAGGACGGACAGCTGTCCGTGGAGATCAAGGAGTTGTGAGAGATGCTGTTGACGATCGATGTGGGCAATACCAATACGGAGTTCGGAGTCTTTGAAGGGGAGGAGCTGCTGGGCTCCTTCCGAATGATGACCAAGAGCAACGCCACCTCGGACGAGATCGGCCTGTTGGTGTGTCAGTATTTTGAGCGGTTCGGCCTGGACCGGACCCGTTTGGAGGCGGTGATGGTGGCCTCGGTGGTGCCCCAGGTGATGTACACCCTCAACGCCGCCATGGTGAAATACCTGGGCCTCAAGCCCATCCTGGCCGATGTGGATGTGGATTCCGGCCTGCGCTATGGCCCCATGGTCACCGATGAGCGGCTGGGGCCGGACCGGTCGGTGGCCTGCGTGGCGGCCATGGAGAAATACGGCCAGCCGGTGATCGTGCTGGACTTCGGCACCGCCACCACTGTGGACGCGGTGGGGGAGGATGGGGTGTACCAGGGCGGGTGCATCTCCGCCGGGCTCCGGGTGACCATGGACGCCCTCACCGCCAATGCCGCCATGCTGCCCAACGTGGAGCTGAACAAGCCGGAAAAGACCCTCAACTTCACAGCTGTGGGCCACATCCAGGCCGGCGTGGTGGGAGGCTATGTGGGCGCCATGGAGTACCTGATCGGCCAGGCCAAGGCGGAGATGGGCCGGGAGGACGCCAAGGTGGTGGCCACCGGCGGCCTGGCCCGGTTCATCGCCGGGCACACCCCTCTCATCGATGTGGTGGACGGTGAGCTGATCCTGGACGGCCTGCGGATGATCTATGATCGGACCCGGATATGAAAAAGGCCCCTTTCCCGCACTGCCGGCGGGAAAGGGGCCTTTGGTATTCAGCGGCCGAGCTTGCCCTGGGCCTTGGCCAGGAACCGCTCCGGTTTGATGATGAAGCGCTCGTGGGTGCCCCGGCCGATCTCACCGGCCTCGTCGTAGGCGGCCACCTCGAAGGTGATCTTCTTGCCCTCCACGGCGGTGACAGTGGTCTCCGCCCACACCTTCATGCCGATGGGGGTGGCGGAGGTGTGGGCCACGTCGAGATGGGTGCCCACGGTGCCCTCGTCCTGGGCCAGATAGGGCAGCAGGGAGTTGGCGGCGGCATTTTCCATCAGGGCGATCATATAGGGGGTGGCGAACACGGGCACCAGGCCGGAGCCAATGGCGTTGGCGGTGTTGTGTTCGGTGACGACGGTGTCGGAGCGGCCCTTCAGGCCGACGGTGATGGACATGGTGATCTCCTCCTGTGTGGTAGTCTGAGCACAGTTTACACGAAACGGAGTATCTTGGCAAGTCTGTTCTGCCGCTTTACCAGCCGGACGGTGGACAGAAATACTCAGACCCTTCACGCCCCCGGGGCCTTGAAGGCGAAATGGGACGGCGCGGCTACTCCACGGTAAAGATCTCTTCGATCGCAACGCCGAACACCTTTGCGATGTTCCACGCCAAGACCAGGGAGGGGTTGTATTTTCCTTTTTCCAGATTCCCGATGGTCTCCCGGCGGACGCCCACCAGCCGGGCCAGCTCCTCCTGCTTCATGTCATATCTGGCCCGGTACTCCTTGATCCTGTTTTTGATCATGGCCCGGCGTGCCTCCACTCCCGGAGGGAGGCCCAGAAGCTGGACAGGGCGTACACCGCCACAGCCACCCCCCAGCCCAGGCCGGCGCCCATATAGAGGGCTTCCGTCCGCTCCCCGCCCAGGGCCAGGATCATCAGCACCGCCAGGGCCGTCACCCCCATGCCGGAAAAGAAGCCCAGGGCCGCAGCCCGCGTGATCTGCCCCTCCTGCATCTCATCCGGACGGAGGAAGAAATACTGAAAGTCCACCGCGAAGGCAAAGAACCCCAGGAAATACCGCTCTGGCGTGAATACCCCCACAAAGCCCAGCAGGGAGAGCAGGCCGATCAGCCCATACCAGCGTTTTGATCTCATTTTACAGACCTCCATATGTGGTATATTTCGCTCTTTGTGAGATAAATATACCACATAACAAAACTGCTGTCAAGCTGGATCCAAGAGCCTTTTGATAGAGAAGGACCTGGAGGCCCCTGTGCGGTACACATATTTTTCAGGAAAAAAAGAGGCCCGTGACCGATATCGGTCACGGGCCTGCCCATTTCGTCAGAAAGTTTTGCAGAGTCCGCGCCCCAGCGGACAAAACATGGAGCCCCGCGCGCAAACCCAGCGAAGCGGTTTGCGTGGGGAGAGAAGGGGCAAGGGAGCGGGCGGAGTTTTCGCCGCCCTGTTGGCGGAAACGGAGCAGAGTGGACTTTGCGCCGACTCAGGCACCCAGCTGGATCCACAGGTCATTGTACAGGGTGCGGGTCTCCTGAGGAAGCACCAGGTAGGCCTCGCAGCGGTCCAGCACCTCCTGGGGAGCGGCCATGATCTCATAGAGCTCCATGTCCAGGGGCTCGCCGTACTGCTCCTCGTACCACTCGGGATACATCTCCAGGGCCTCCTCATTGGGGGAGGCGTACCAGATGTAGTCCATGTTGCGCAGGTTGGCGTCGGTGGAGGCCATGAAGTTGATCCACTCGTGGGCCTCGTCCACATTCTTGGCGTCCTTCATGATGCACATGGCGTCCACGAACCAGTTGGAGCCCTCCTCGGG
>JAHZFC010000054.1:0-226 GCA_019421525.1 Clostridiales bacterium | reverse complement strand
TAGGCCAGGTCCTCATTGTTCTCCAGCATAGTCAGGTAATCGCCGGCGTAGTAGGTGGACACGGCGGCGTTCTTGCCCTCCATGAGCAGGAAGATCTCGTCCATCACCTTGCCCTGGTAGACCCCGCGGTCCCAGGCGTCGGAGATGAGCTCATAAGCCTCCCGGATCTCAGCCTCGTCAGTGGTGTTGACCGAGTAGCCCAGATACTTCAGGGCGATGCCGAAGG
>JAHZFC010000053.1:7582-13037 GCA_019421525.1 Clostridiales bacterium | reverse complement strand
GCGCCGCTTGATGAGGCGGGAGACCTTGAGCCACTTGTCCAGTCTCACGAGAACACCACCTTTCTAGATCGATGCGAAAATGGAGGCAGGGCACCGCCCTGCCTCCATTAAAATGGGAAAGATCACTCCGCGATGGCGTCCTTCAGAGCCTTGCCGGGCTTAAAGACGGGGACCTTGGAGGCAGGGATCTTGATCTCCTCCTTGGTGCGGGGGTTGCGACCGATGCGCTCGGCACGGGCCTTCACCTCGAACGCGCCAAAGCCCACCAGCTGGACCTTGTCGTTCTGCTTCAGGGCCTCGGTGATGGCCTCGATGGCGGCGTTGACGGCGGCCTCGGTATCCTTCTTGGACAGGCCGGCCTTCTCGGCGGCGGCATTGATCAGTTCAGCTTTATTCATGGTACAGTCTCCTCCTGTAAAAAGTTCTTTGCGGGCCGTCCCGCAGGGATCTCTATCATACTTAAAGCGCAAGAGGCGCTGTTAAGCCTGTTGTTTCGCCTGGGCCCACAGGGCCTTGAGCTCACTGAGGGCCATCTCCCCCATGGGGCGACCCTGCCGGCCGGCCAGCTCCTCCACCCGGCGGAAGCGGGCGGCGAACTTGTCACAGGCGCGCTGGAGGACGTCCTCCGGGTCAGCCTCCAGGAAACGGGACACACACACGGCTGCGAAGAGCAGGTCGCCCAGCTCCTCCGCCGGGTCGCCCTGCCCGTCCAGGGCGGAGCGCAGCTCGTCCGCCTCCTCAGCCACCTTGTCCACAGCGTCCTGTATGCCGGGCCAGTCGAAGCCCGACTTGGCGGCCTTTTTCTGCACCTTTTCCGCCCGCCACAGGGCGGGGAGGGTGCGGGCCACCGCGTCCACCGCGTCGGCCTGGGTGGCCTGGCCCTTTTCCTTTTTCTTCAGCTCCTCCCAGTTGGAGAGGATCTCGTCGGTGGACGCCACGGACACATCCCCGAACACATGGGGGTGGCGGTAGATGAGCTTGCGGCACACCCCGTCGGCCACATCGTCCAGGTCAAACCGGCCGGCGTCCTCCTCGATGGAGGCGTGGAACACCACCTGGAGGAGCACGTCGCCCAGCTCCTCCTTCAGATGGTCGGGGTCCTGCTCGTCGATGGCCTCCGCCGCCTCGTACGCCTCCTCCAGAAAATTCCGGCGGATGGACTGATGGGTCTGGGCCTGGTCCCACTGGCAGCCGCCTGGGGAGCGGAGGATGCGGACGATCTGCCGCAGATCGTCGCAGTCATAGGATCGCTTTGACCATAAATCTATCATATTTTCACCTGCTCTGCAAGGTTTTTTTCATCTTGTGGGAAAAACACATGGACTGCGTCGGTCGGGTCAGGACACCCGCAGGATCCTGGCCAGCTTGTCGCCCTTGGGCATGAGGGACAGGTCGTCCTTGGAGATGGTCCGGAGCACCACGATGAGCACCACGTAGACCACCACGCCCACGCCGATGCCCCCCAGGGTGGCCACGGCGTTGCCCATGCGGGACAGGCCCACCACCACGCCGGCCTCGTCCACCGCCTGGAACAGGGAGATCATGCCCAGCATCTTGGACAGCAGGCCGTGGCAGGCCCAGGCCGCCAGAGCCATGAGGGCGGAGGCGATGAGGGGCTTGACGAAGATCCGGTCCATCCGGGGCGGGGCGGGGATGATGCGGTGGATGACGAACAGGTCCATGATGGCCACCACGGCAAAGCAGACCAGAGTGCCGATGGCGGCGCCCACCACGTTGATGGACTCGATGCCCACCAGCACATAGTTGGTGACCAGCTTGATGGCCCCGCCGATGGCGGCGATGACCACAGGCAGGTTCACCATGCCGTGGGCCTGGAGGATAGAGTTGGACAGCAGCATGATGCACACGAAGATGGACGCGATGCCCAGCCAGGCCAGGCAGCCGCCGGCGATGTCGTTGTCAAAGCCGGGGTAGAGCATGGCGGTGATAGGGTAGGCCAGTGCGGTCAGGCCGAAGCCCGCGGGCAGGGCCAGCAGCATCCCCACCCGCATGGCCGACTCGGACACCCGGGATGCCCCCCGCTGGTCCCGGCGGCTGCGGGCGGCGGCCACGGCGGGCAGGATGGAGGCGGTGAAGGGGATCATCAGGGCGGAGGGCAGCTGGTACAGGGAGCTGACCGCGCCGTAGTTGCCGTACAGGGAATTGGCGGCGTCTTCCGTCATGCCCAGGGCGTTTTGCAGCTGGTTGAGGATCAGGCCGTTGTCGATGAGGTAGACGATGTTGGTCACCGACGAGCCGATGGTGATAGGGATGGCCACCGAGATCAGGGACAGGAAGATCTTTCTGCTGGGGTCGGGGGTGTCGCTGGACGTGCGGCGCTCCCGCTGGCGGGAGAAGGTGAACAGCAGGAAGATCAGGGCCACGAAGGAGCCGCAGGTGACGCCCAGGATGGCGCCGGCGGAGGCCAGCTCCACAGACTGAGCGGCCAGCATATACGCCAGGGCCAGCCCCAGCACCAGCTTGATGGCCGCCTCGATGATCTGGGACATGGAGGTGGGGGCCATGTTGCCGTGGCCCTGGAAATAGCCCCGGAAGGCGGCCATGCAGCACACGAACAGGGCGGAGAAGGCCAGGGCCCGGACAGAGGCGTAGGCCCCGGTGCTGCCGATGAGCTCGGTGATGGCCCCGGCGCCGAAGAACATGATGAGGGTGGACATGGTGCCCAGGGCCAGGAAGGTGGCCAGGGCCACCCGGAACACCCGGTCGACCTGGTTATACCGGCCCAGGGCGTTGGCCTCGCTCACAGCCTTGGACAGGGCCACCGGCAGGCCGGCGGTGGAGATGGTGAGAAAGACATTGTAGATGTTGTATGCGGTGGTGAAGTAGCCGTTGCCTGTCTCGCCCAGGATGTTGGCCAGGGGGATCTTGTAGAGCGCGCCGATGAGCTTGACGATGACCACGCCGGTGGCCAGGGTGGCAACTCCCCCGAAGAAGGTGTTCTTTTTCGCTTGATCTGCCATATCGTACTCCTTTTCAGGTGATAGAGCTTTCGCCGAAGATCAGGGGGAGGGCGTAGCGGCGCACCTCTTCTTTGATCGCGTCCAGGTCCAGGGTCAGGAAGGCCCCATCTCTGTATATGACGGTCCCCCGGGCCATATTCATGACTACGTTGGAGCCGTGGGCGGCAAAGACCAGGTCATCCGCGATGTCGTGGCAGGGCACCAGGTTGGCCGCCTCGAAGTCCACCAGGATGAGGTCGGCCCGGTATCCCGGGACGATGCGTCCGGTGTCCGTCCGGCCCAGGGCCAGGGCGCCTCCGGCGGTGGCCATATACAGGGCCTGCCGGGCGGTGACGGCCAAGGGATCGCGCCGGACGCCCTTGTGCAGGCAGGCGGCCAGCTTGATGTCGGCAAACAGGTCGGCGCTGTTGTGGGAGCTCATGCCGTCGGTGCCCAGGGCCACGTTGACCCCCACCTGGAGCATATCGGGGATGGGGGCCACGCCGGAGCCCAGCTTCAGGTTGGACCAGGGGTTGTGGACGCAGGAGATGCCCTTGGCCCGCATGACCGACCAGTCCTCCGGGGTGGTGTACACGCAGTGGGCGGCGATGCCGCCGTTGTCCCACACGCCGTACCGGTCCAGGGCCTGGATGGGGGTCAGGCCCCGGCGCTCCAGGCTGCCCGCATGTTCGGAGACGGTCTCCGAGATGTGCGCGTGCATGCGCAGGCCGCAGTCCCGGGCGAAATCCGCCATCCACTGCCACAGGGGCGGGGAGGAGGTGTACTCGGCGTGGATGGAGGCGTCCACCAGGATCTGGCCGTCCCGGGCGCCGTGCCAGGCTTCCGTGAGGGCCTGCTGGTTTTTGCAGTCGGAGCAGCCCTCCGGGGAGAACGCCTCCGGCGCGCCGAAGTAGACCCCGCCGCAGGACAGGTTGGCAGAAATGCCGGCGTCCACCACCTGCTGGGCGATGACGCCGGTGCGCATATACATGTCGGCCACGCAGGTGACGCCGGAGGCGATCATCTCCGCCAGGCCCAGGCCGGCCCCGGCGGCCACCGCCCGGTCGTCCAGCTTTGCCTCGGCGGGGAAGATGTAGTCGTTGAGCCAGCTGTGCAGGTCGTGGCCCCCGCCATACCCCCGCATGAGGGTCATGGGCAGGTGGGTGTGGGCGTTGATCAGGCCGGGGAGCATCACCTTTCCGGCGCAGTCGATGACCTCATCATACGCGCCCTCCGGGCGCTCCGGCCCCACATAGGCGATGCGGGTGCCCTCCACGGCCACGAAGCCGTCCCGGAGGGTGGTGAAGTCATCGTCCATGAGCAGGGCGGTGACATGGGTGAACAGTGTTGACATGGGCAGACCTTCCTTATAGTTTCTCTAAGCAGCCCAGCACCAGGGCGGAGAACCTCTCCCTGGCGGCCTCGGCGGCGTCCAGCACCTCCTGCTCGCTCAGGGGCTGGTCCAGGATGCCGGCGGCCATGTTGCTCAGCAGGGTGAAGCCCAGCACCTCCATGCCGCAGTGGGCGGCCACGATGACCTCCGGGGCGGTGGACATGCCCACCGCGTCGCCCCCCAGGGCCCGGACGGCCCGGATCTCCGCCGGGGTCTCATACTGGGGGCCGTAGCAGTAGAAGTAGACCCCCTCCCGCAGCGTCACGCCCTGGCCGGCCGCCACCTGGCGGGCCAGGGCCTGGAGCCGGGGGGTATACAGATGGGACGCGTCGGGGAAGCGGGGCCCGAACTGGGGCAGGTTCTCCCCCCGGAGGGGAGACTCGGAGAACATCTTGATCTGGTCGGTGATGAGCATCAGGTCCCCCGCCTGCCAGTCGGTGCGCACACAGCCGGCGGCGTTGGTGACGATGAGGGTGGTGCAGCCCAGCAGGCGGAGCACCCGGACGGCATAGGCCGTCTCCTCATAGGTATAGCCCTCGTAGTGGTGCATCCGGCCCTGCATCACCGCCACCGCCTGGCCCGCCAGGGTGCCGAACACCAGCTGGCCCCGGTGGCCGGGGGCGGTGGAGGGCTTGAAATGGGGGATGTCGCCATAGGGCACGCGGACGGCTCCCTCCACCAGGTCCCCCAGGTAACCCAGGCCGGAGCCCAGCACCAGGGCGACCTTCGGCTCGAAACCGCCCAGGCGGGAGCGGATGGCGTCCGCGCTGGCCTGATACTGCTCGAAGGTGTAGTCCATCATACAGACCTCCCGGGAATATTTTCATAAAAGACAATATAGTCTACAC
Organism: Clostridiales bacterium; assembly: GCA_019421525.1. Classification (GTDB taxonomy): domain Bacteria; phylum Bacillota; class Clostridia; order Oscillospirales; family Oscillospiraceae; genus Enterenecus. The sequence goes on along the minus strand of JAHZFC010000053.1, from coordinate 7,836 downwards.
CATTTTTCCCGAAAAAGCAATGAACAGACGGTAAAGTCTGGAGAAATACCGGGGAGAAACAGGCTGGAGGATATGGAAAACAGACAAATAAATTGGGGGCGGCCATCGGCCGCCCCCTCTGGGCACAAGAGAGAAGGAACAGAAAAAGGGAATGATGTTTTCCGGATCTTTAGGCTGCGGCGTCGGTCTCGCCGCTGTCCTGGGGATAGATCACCGCCTGGAGCAGCTCGCCGGTGTCCACGTCATAGCTGAGC
>JAHZFC010000053.1:0-7572 GCA_019421525.1 Clostridiales bacterium | reverse complement strand
GGCGCTGTCGAGGGCGCCGTCCTGGGCCAGGCCGATGGTGGCGCCGGTCAGGTCCACCTCGTCGGTCTCCTCAGTGGCGGAATACTGGCTCATGTCCACGGAGGCGTAGCTTTCGATGTCGGTGCCCTCCGGGGCGGAGTAGACCTGGATGGAGACAGTGCTGCCGTCCACGGCGGTCACCTGGCCCACCACGTCGGTGACGCCGGAGGTATCGTCGGAAGTGCCGCTGGTGGTATCCTCCCCGGTGCCGTCATCGGCGGTGCCCGTGGTATCGCTGACCGCTTCACTGGGGTCCTCAGAGGGGTCGGTGCTCTCGGTGACCTCACTGGAGGGGTCCTGGCTGGTGCTGCTGTCCTGGGAGGAGCAGCCGGCGAACAGGCCGAAGCAGAGCACAAGGCCAAGAGACAGCGACAGGGCGCGCAGTCTGCGCAGTGTGATGTGTTTCATGAGATGATCCTCCTTTATCCATTTTTTATGTGATCGAAGGTGTGGGTCCGGGCGGCGGGCCCTCCGCCCGGGCGTGGGTCCTGGCCGCGGTGTGCGGCCTTGGGTGAGATCATCTCATAAAAATTTGAACACATTGGGACCGTGTTTTGAAAGATCTATGAATTCAGCTGGGTTTCAGATTGTACCGCCTTGTTTTATTTACAATTTGATGGTATAATGCCTATCCAATATCCTGTATGATGATGGAGGAGCATTTCCATGGAACGAAAGACCCCTGTGGTCCCGGAGGAGGACATCCGCCGGCAGAAGGAATACTGCGATGAGCTGCGCTCCCTCAACGCCCAGCGGGACACGCCTCCCCTGGCCTATGTGGACACCTACGGCTGCCAGCAGAACGAGGCGGATTCGGAGCTGCTGCGGGGCATGCTGGCCGAGATGGGCTATGAGATGACGGACACCGACAAGGACGCCGACGTGATCGTCATCAACACCTGCGCCATCCGGGAGCACGCCGAGCAGCGGGTGCTGGGCAACGTGGGCGCCCTGGTCCACGGCAAGCGCCGCCACCCGGGGCAGATCATCTGCCTGTGCGGCTGCATGGCACGGGAGGAACACGTGGCGGACAAGATCCGCCAGTCCTACCGCCATGTGGACCTGGTGTTCGGGCCCCAGGTGCTCTGGCGCTTTCCCGAGCTGCTGCGCCGGGTGTACCTGCGCCGGGGCCGGGTGTTCGAGACGGCGGATGTGCCGGGGGCCATCGCCGAGGGGCTGCCGGTGCGCCGGTCGGGCAAGGTGAAGGCCTGGGTGTCCATCATGTACGGGTGCAATAACTTCTGCACCTACTGCATCGTCCCCTATGTCCGGGGCCGGGAGCGCAGCCGGGAGCCGGAGGCCATCCTGGATGAGATCCGCCGGCTGGTGAACGAGGGGTACAGGGACATCACCCTGCTGGGGCAGAACGTCAACTCCTACGGCAAGGACCTGGGCCGGGACATCGAATTCCCCGCCCTGCTGGAGATGGCCGACGCCATCCCGGGGGAGTTCCTGCTCCGGTTCATGACCAGCCACCCCAAGGACGCCACCGAGAAGCTCTTCGACGTGATGGCCCGGTGCGAAAAGGTGGCCCCGGTGATCCACCTGCCCTTCCAGTCGGGCAACACCCGGGTGCTGAGTGCCATGAACCGCCGCTACACCCGGGAGCAGTACCTGGACAAGGTGCGCGCCCTGCGCCAGCGCATCCCTGACGTGGTGCTCACCAGCGACGTGATCGTGGGCTTCCCCGGGGAGACCACCGAGGAATTCGAGGACACCCTCTCCCTGGTGGAAGAGGTCCGGTTCGACGCGCTGTTCACCCTCCTCTACTCCCCCCGGAAGGGGACTCCGGCCGCGGAGCTGCCCGACCCAATGACCAAGGAGGAGAAGTCGGCCAACTTCGACCGGCTGGTACAGGCGCAGAACCGCATCTCCCTGGAAAAGCACCGGGCGTACATCGGCACGGTGCAGCGCTGCCTGGTGGACGGGGAGGGGAACGACCCCCGACACAGCCTCACCGCCCGCACCCCTGGCGGCCGGCTGGTCCACCTGGACGGGGACAAGTCGCTGATCGGGCAGTTCGTGGACGTGGAGATCACCGACTGCTCCACCTGGGCACTGTTCGGGAAGAAGTGCGAAGGGTAGGCGCATAGGGACACTTGGAGCGCAGCGAGGGCAAAAAACCAAGATCTGCGCAGCGGATCTGTATTTTGCCCGAGTCGGAGCGAAAGCGTCCCGGCCATGCGCCCAACCCGAAGCCTGACAGCGAGAAGCGCTGAACGCCCGGGAGCAGGGAGCCTGGACCGGAGCGATGGGCAGGACCCAGGGCGGGCAGAGCCCGACCGGATCTGCCCGGAGACGAAGGGAAGGCGACCGTCGCGGAGGGCGTGAAGCGTGACAACGTCGCCGCAAGCTCCATATCCTTCGCTTCCGCCCTTGGCGAAAGCTCATCCATTCCGCTGCGGCTCCTTTCCCCGCAAAACCCGCTTCGCTGGGCTTTTGCGGGGGCCCCATGCCGCAAGCTCCATATCCTTCGCTTCCGCCCTTGGCGAAAGCTCATCCATTTCGCTGCGCCTCCTTTTCCCACGCAGACCGCTGGAGGTGGGTCTGCGCGGGGGGCCAAAAGGGCGCAAAGTCCACTTCGATCCATTTCCGCCTGACGGCGAAAATGGCGCCCGCTCCCTTGCGCCTTTTCTCCCCACAAAGCCGAGTTCTCGTCTTTTGCGGGGCCCCCGAAGGGCGTGTGGCGCGCATGGAAGCTGTAAAAATTACGCATCATTGATCTTCGACCCACCAGAGAGGAGGGCGGCGACGCTGACCAGAAGAGACCTGATATGGAAATGGACGGCCTACGGCCTGGTCCTGGTCCTGGTGACCCTGATCAACTACTGCGTGCTCAACCTGCTGCCCCTGGGGGCGGTGCCTGTGCTCATCCCCGTGACCGCGGTGGCGGTGGGCGTGCTGGAGGGGGCCAGGAGCGGCGCCGGCTTCGGCCTGGCCGCGGGGCTGGTGATGGCCGCCGCCACCCACGGCAGTGTCGCGTGGATCTTCCTGCTGTGCCTGGCGGGCTGGGTGTGCGGTCTGCTGGCCATGTATGTGCTGCGGCGGGACCTGGTGGGGTATCTGCTGGCCTGCCTGGCAGTGGGGCTGCTGTATGAGCTGGGGCAGGTGCTCCCCCGGCTGCTGTCCGGTGGGGCGGGGCCGGCGGTCCTGCTGCGGGTGGCCGGGCTGGAATACCTGTGGACCATGGTATTCTCCCTGCCGGTGTATGGCCTGTGTCACCTGTGCTGCCGAAAATACGGGAGGATCTACCATGAGTAAAGACGAGAAGCGATATGGACGCAAGCCTCCCGAGGACCGCACTGAGGCGGAGGGCCGGCTGCTGCGCTGGCGCAGCGGCGTGATGGTGGGGCTGTTCGCGGTAGTGCTGTGCGCCTATTTCGGCGTGCTGTATGACCTCCAGGTGGTCCATGGGGAGGAATACCAGGCCCTGGCCGCGGCCAACACCTCCACCCAGACGGAGACGGTGGACAGCGTCCGGGGGGACATCCTGGACAGCCACGGCCGGGTGCTGGTGACCAACGAGTCCGCCTACCAGGTGTCCCTGGACACCTCCCTGATGGGGAATGACCGCAACGACATCCTCACCCGGCTGCTGGAGCTGTGCCGGGAGGAGGGGGTGGAGTGGACGGACAACTTCCCCGTGTCGGACAGCGCCCCTTACTCCTTCACCCGGACAGATGTATACACCTACTCCAGCACCCAGACGGACGACAGCGGCAGCGAGATCCAGGTGGAGCGGCGCACCAACCTGGGGGCGCTGGCGGTGTCCTACGGGTGGATCGACGACCCCCTGGATGAGGAGCCGGAGGCGGACGCGGTGACCTACCTCTCCGCCCAGGAGCTGATGGTGGCCATGTGCGAAACCTTCGGCATCGAGCTGGATGAGGACGACCCCCAGATCACTCCGGAGATCCGGGACCTGCTGGGGGTGCTCTACGAGCTGGGCCTGCGCAGCCGGGAGGTCACCTACAACGAGTACGTCTTTGCCCAGGACGTGGATATCACCTTCATCACAAAGGTGAAGGAGTACGACCTGACCGGAGTGGTCATCGACACGGAGACCACCCGGAAGTACAATACCACCTACGCCGCCCATGTGCTGGGCCGGGTGGCGGCCATCGACCAGGACGAGTGGGACAGCTACAAGGCCCAGGGCTACTCCTACGACGCCATCGTGGGCAAATCCGGGGTGGAGCGGGCCTTTGAAAGCTACCTCAAGGGGACCAGCGGCACCCGGGAGATCGTCACCAGCGACAGCGGGAAGATCGTCAGCGAGCGCTGGGAGGTGGACGAGGAGACCGGCCAGACCAAGGAGCCGGTGCCCGGGGGCAACGTGACCCTCACCCTGGACATCGGCCTGCAAAAGGTGGCGGAGGACGCCATCGCCGCCCACGCCGCCTCCCTGGAGGAGGCGGGGGGCGCGGCAGTGGCCGTCGTGGACATGACCGGGGGGGTGAAGGCCCTGGCCTCCTACCCCACCTATGACCTGGCCACCTATGGGGAGGACCTGGCGGAGCTGAACGCCGACCCCCTCAACCCCCAGCTCAACCGGGCCACCAGCCAGCTCTACTCCCCCGGCTCCACCTTCAAGCTGGTCACCGCCACCGCCGGGCTCATGGAGGGGGTCATCACCCCCAGCGACACCATCTTCTGCGGCGGTTCCTATACCGTGGAGGGCTGGACTGACTCCAATGGGGACCCATTCCGGCGGTACTGCCACCGGCGTTCCGGCCACGGGACAGAGAACCTGATCTCCGCCATCAAGGACTCCTGCAACGTGTACTTCTACGACGTGGGCCGCCGGGTGGGGATCGAGAAGCTCAACGAGTACGCCAAGCTGTTCGGATTAGGGCAGCACACCGGCATCGAGACGGGCGACGCTGAGGGCTATATCGCCGGCCCGGCGACGTCTCAGCGCTTTGACCAGGCCTGGTATGAGGGCAACACCCTTATCGCCGCCATCGGCCAGGAGAACAACCAGTTCACCCCCATCCAGATCGCCAACTATATCGCCACCCTGGTCAACGGCGGGGACCGGTACTCCGTCCACCTGCTGGACTCGGTGCGCAGCTATGACAACAGTGAGCTGGTCTACCAGTACGAGCCGGAGCTGATCAGCTCCATCGACATCCCGGACGACTATCTGGCGGCGATCCGGGAGGGCATGTACCAGGTGTCCCAAAATTCCGCCATCGCCCAGTATTTCAACGACCTGCCCGTGCGGGTGGGGGCCAAGACGGGCACCGCCGAGATCCAGGGCGGCCAGGACAGCGACACCAACGGCCTGCTGGTGGTGTTCGCCCCCTATGACGACCCGGAGATCGCCATGTGCATCGTCATGGAAAAGGGGGCCTCGGGCAGCTCCCTGGCCTCAGTGGCCTATCAGATCCTGGACTACTACTTCAGCAGCGACGACGCCATCACCGGCGTCACCCAGGAGAACACCCTGATCCCCTGACCGGAAACGGGTCAAAGACAACGACAGCGCCGGAGCGGCTATGCCGCTCCGGCGCTATCTTTTGGAGAGCTGGGAAAGCCTCGCAGAGTTCGCGCCCGTAGGCGCGAAAAAATTGAAATCTGTTTTCGACCGCGGCATGTACGTGGGCGAAAACACTTCTCGGCCTGCAAACGTGCGAGCAAAGCGAGTGCGCTGCCGCAGGCCGCAAAACTCATTCGTCGGAAAAGGCTTTGCCTTTTTCGACGGGCCGTTTGGGCAGCTTGTGCTTGGTGCCGTCGGGCTCCACCAGATAGGTGTTGTCCAGCTGGCCGATCAGGTTTGCCTTGACGCTGTCGATATACTCCCGGCGCAGGGCGGCCCGCTCCGCCTGCTCCTCCTCCGTGAGGATCTCCCCCGCCTTCACCCGGCGGGCAAACTCGTTGATGCGGTCGATCTTAGCCTGTTCCATGGCTCATCCCTCCGTTTCCCGTTCAAATATCAGGTCGATGGTGTCGATCTGTCCGCTGGCGTGCTGGGCGGTGGGGACATAGCCCACATAGCGCCAGCCCTGGGCCGCCCGCTCCCGGATGATCTCCCGGTGGCCCATGGTGTCGATGCGGAAGCCGCCAAACAGGCTGTACCCGGTGCCATACTCCGTGTCCAGGCTGATAAAATCATATTCCAGCATATCACACATACCTCTCGATCTCAATGATGATGCGGCCCTTCCGGGACTGGCCGCCCACGGTCTTCAGGATACATTTGCCCAGCCCCCGGCAGGTGAGCACGCTCCCCTCTGCCACGACCTTGTCCGCCTTGGTGCACTCCCGGTGGTCAACGCTCACCCGGCCGGCGGAGATGAGGTCGGCGGCCTTTCCCCGGGCGATGGAGAAGCCGGAGGAGAGCACTGCGTCCAGCCGCAGGGCGGCCACCGTGTCGTGGACCACCTTCACCTGGACGGGGGCGGGGGAGAGCTGGACGAGGGGGAGCTCCGAGAGCTTCAGCCGGACCCGCCCGGCCTGGTCGAACTGGGACAGGATGATGGGGGCGGCATCCCGGAGGGCCACGATCTGGGCCCTGTCCTCCAGCACCAGGATGTCCCCCAACTTTTCCCTGGTCAGGCCGATGCCCATGAGGCCGCCCAGGATGTCCCGGTGGCTCAGGCCGGCATTGGCGGGGAAGGCGGCCTCGACGGCGGCCAGCTCCTCCCCGGCGTCGTAGTCCTCCGCCTCCTGCCAGTCGGGGAGGAACACGCAGATGGTGCGCTCCGCCCCCTCATAGCCGCCGGTGAACAGGCATTTGGGGTGGCCGCAGGCGGCCAGCAAAGGCTCCGCCGCCGAGCGCTGGGCGGGGGAGAGGAACTGGGTGGCGCAGGGGATGGACCGGCGCTGGGCCCGGTCCATCTGGTCCAGCACCCGGGCCAGGACGACCCGCTCCTCCGGGTCTTTAGAGAATTTATTCAATAATTCTGTCTTATTCATAGCACACCTGACTTTTGCAAGGGCAGGGCCCTTGACCTGTTTCAAGGACTGCGTCCTTGAGGGCGTATCCAAAGGCTTTGCCTTTGGGGATGGCTCTCCAAAAACCATTTCTTTTGACAGCGCCAAAAGAAACGGTCAGGTTTCGCCTGACGGCGACCTACTTTTCGCTCGTGCGAAAAGTAGGCAAAAGCACACCGGGGGTCAGGCGCGGAAGAACTTCAAGCGCGAAGGGCGCGCTTTCGTTCTAAGCGCCTGCACCCCCGGACCCCCATTATTACGGGGGCCCATTCAAGTTATGCACCGTATTTCCACCGGCGCTGAGGTAGCTAGGACCGTCTGGCACCCCTGCGCCGCTGCCGCTGATGCCGGGTAGGGTGGGGATCTCCAAGGCCCACGGTAGAGCGCCTGGCGCGGAAACCTGCTGAAAGCAGGCGTGTATCGAGGGCCCGGCACGTTTCCAAAACTGCCAGGAGAGCGGCAGCGGAAAGTAGTGGCTTCGAGCGTCGGCTCACCCCAACGCCGGAAAGAGGACGGTGCAACACCCTATCCTGGGCCCTCGTAAAAACGGGGGTCCTTAGGGGGTGGGGACCCTATGGAGCCCGGCCGCCCTCT
>JAHZFC010000052.1 GCA_019421525.1 Clostridiales bacterium | reverse complement strand
GGTTTCACGGGGAGAGGACGAGCAAGGCAGCGAGCGCAGTTTTCGCCGTTAGGCGAAAACGGAGCCAAGCGAACTTTGCGAGGACGAAAGCTGGGCGTTGCGAACAGGCGCAGCGTGACGGCTGGCGCTGTCAAAAGAAATGGGGTCGGGAAATGCGCCCTCAAGGACGCAGTCCTTGTCCTCACCCCTCCACCACCAGCACATACACCGTGCCGGTGATCTCATAGCCCAGCTTGCACTTGATCTGGTAGGAGCCGAAGGCCTTCAGCGGCTCGGGCAGGACCAGCTTGCTCTTGTTCACGTCCAGGTCATACTGCTTTTTCAGCTCCTCGGAGATCTCCTTGCTGGTGATGGAGCCGAACAGCCGCCCGCCCTGGCCGGCCTTGGCGGGGATCTTCACCTGGCAGCTCTGGAGCTTCTCCGCCAGGGCCTCGGCCTGGGCCTTCTCCTCTGCCTCCCGGGCCTTTTTGGCCCGGTCCTGCATCTTCATGGTGTTGAGGTTCTCCGCCGTGGCCTCCACCGCCAGCTTCCGGGGCAGCAGGAAATTGCGTGCGTACCCGTCGGACACGTTGACCAGCTGGCCCTTTTTGCCCTGGCCCTTCACATCTTGCTGTAAGATCACTTTCATGGTATGTCTCCTCCTTGAAGCGCGCCTGTGCGCTCGTCAAAAGTCGTTATTTCTCCTCAGTGCCGTCCTCGTCCTGGCCGGCGAAGTAGTTGTCGATGGCAGCCATCAGCAGGCGGTACACCTCGTCCACCGTCTTGCCGGTGATCTGGGCCCCGGCTGCGCTGCCGTTGCCGCCGCCCCCCAGCGCCTCCACGATGACCTGGACGTTGGTCTCGTTGAGGCTCCGGGCGGACAGGATCACCTGGCCCTTGTTGTCCGGGTAGAGGACAAAGGAGGTGTTGATGCCCTCGATGTTGAGCAGTTCGTCCGCCGCCTGGGCCGCCGTCACCCGGTTCACCGTGTGGTCCACCGGGGCGATGGCGATGTCCTGGCGGTACATCCGGGCGTTCTGGATGATGCCGTACTTGGCGATGGTGTCGGACAGGTCGTTCTGGAACAGCTTCTTCACCTCGCCGGTGTCCCCTCCTGCCTGGCGCAGGAAGGCTGCCGCCTCAAAGGTGCGGGCCCCGGTGCGCATGGTGAAGTTCTTGGTGTCCAGCATGAGCCCGGCCATCAGCGCCTCCGCCTCCCCCTTGAGCAGGTCCGCCGGGTCCATCAGGTAGCTGATGAGCTCGGTGACCAGCTCGCTGGCCGACGAGGCGTAGGGCTCGTGGAAGTTGAAGGCCGCCCCCTCGATGTAGGTGGCCGCCCGGCGGTGGTGGTCGATGACCGCCACCTTGTTGCAGGAGGCCAGCATCTCCCGGCTCTGGACCTGCTCGGGCCGGTTGGTGTCCACCACCACCAGCAGGGAGCGGGAGTCCGCCCGGAGCAGGGCCTCCTGGGTGTCCAGATAGCGGCCCTTGTACTCCTCCATCCGCTCCACCCGCTGGTACAGGTCCTCCGCCGGGGTGTCCTTCTCGTCCCGGATGATATAGGCGGGCACCCCCTTCTTCCGGGCGATAGCGCACACGCCGATGGCGGCCCCCACCGCGTCCATGTCCGGGGCCTTGTGGCCCATGACGAACAGGCAGGAGGCGTCGGCCACCAGCTCGCCCAGGGCGGAGGCCATCACCCGGCTCTTGACCTTGGTGCGCTTCTCCGTCTCCTTGGCACGGCCGCCGAAGAACTCGAAGGTGAAGCGGTTCTTCAGCACCACCTGGTCGCCCCCGCGGCTCAGGGCCATCTCCACCGACAGGTTGGCGAACTGGTACAGCTCCGCCAGCGTGTCCCCGTCCACGCCGATGCCGATGGACAGGGTCACGGGGATGTGGTTGGGGGTCTCGATGGACCGCACCTGGTCCAGCAGGGCGAATTTCTCCGCCCGGAACTCGTCCAGATACTGCTGCTCGAAGATGAACAGATAGCGGTCCCGCTCCAGCCGGCAGAACACCCCCTTGGCGTCCTGGCTCCACTGGCTGAACTTCCGGGTGATCTCGCTGAGCACCAGGCTCCGGGAGGACTCGTCCAGGCTCTTGATGGCGTCCTCGTAGTTGTCCAGCAGCAGCACCGCAACCACCGGCCGGGTGGCCTGGTAGATATCCCGGGTGTTGGTCAGCTCCGTCACGTCCACCCAGTAGGTGGTGGCCATATAGCCGTTCTCGCTGGTCATCCGGGCCATCTGGCCAAAGACCTGGAACCTCCGGTCCCCCAGCTCCACCTCGCCGGGGCAGGCGCTCTTGCCCTCCATGAGCCAGCGGCTGTCGAAGCCGGGCACCGTGGCGGACAGCTTAAGGTCGAACACCCGGTCCCGGTCGCCGGACAGCTTCAAAAACTGCTTGTTGGTCCAGATCACCTCGTCGGTATCCGGCCGGAACACCACCACCGGCAGGGGGCAGTCCAGGATGCCCGACCGGGTGGCCTGGTCCACGTTGCCCTCCAGCTTCTCCAGGTAGTGGGTGACCTCCTTCTGCCGGCGGCGCAGCTGGCGGCAGTACACCGCGTACAGCACCCCCACGATCGCCAGCTCGGCCACCGCCACCAGGTAGTCCCCCAGCAGGGCGGTCACCCCGGCGAACAGGACCAGGCACAGGAAGTACACCTGGAACCTGGGCTCCGCCAGGGAGGATATCTTCTTGCTCATGACCTCACCTCACCCCCGGGCCGGCTCCGCCCGGCCCGCAGCCCACATATCATAGATATTATATTATAGCAAACCCCACCGCCAAAAACAAGGTGAAAATCACCATTGCGTCCCCGGCGCTGCCGTGCTAAAATAGGAGCATCATTTAGCGCTTTACCGCACTTTACTTGGAAAGGACGTCCTGCACTATGGCTGACATCAAGATCACCCTGGCTGAGACCCGCAAGCCCCTGCCCGACCCCGACACCCTGGTGTTCGGCAAGACCTTCACCGACCACATGTTCCTCATGGACTACGACGCCGGTCAGGGCTGGCACGACCCCCGCATCGTCCCCTACGGCCCCCTGTCGCTGGAGCCCTCCTGCATGGTGTTCCACTACGCCCAGGAGCTGTTCGAGGGCATGAAGGCCTACCGCACCCCCGAGGGCAAGGTCCAGCTGTTCCGGCCCATGGAGAATGCCCTGCGCTTCAACAACTCCTGTGAGCGCATGTGCGTGCCCCCCATCGACCCGGAGTTCTTCGTGCAGGCCGTCAAGACCCTGGTGAAGGTGGACCAGGACTGGGTGCCCCACAAGAAGGGCGCCTCCCTGTACATCCGGCCCTTCGTGTTCGCCACAGACCCCTCCCTGGGGGTCCACGCCTCCCACAGCTACCTGTTCGTCATCATCCTGTGCCCCGTGGGCAGCTACTACGCCGAGGGCCTGGACCCGGTGAAGATCTATGTGGAGGACGCCGACGTGCGCGCCGTCCGGGGCGGCACGGGCTACGCCAAGTGCGGCGGCAACTACGCCGCCTCCCTCCGGGCCGGGGAGCGGGCCGAGGAGAAGGGCTTCTCCCAGGTGCTGTGGCTGGACGGCGTGGAGCGCAAGTATATCGAGGAAGTGGGCTCCATGAACGTGCTGTTCAAGATCGGCGGCAAGGTGGTCACCCCCGCCCTCACCGGCTCGGTGCTGCCCGGCATCACCCGGAAGAGCTGCCTGGAGCTGCTGCGGGACTGGGGCATCCCGGTGGAGGAGCGGCTGATCTCCGCCCAGGAGCTGTTCGACGCCGCCGACGCGGGCAAGCTGGAGGAGGCCTGGGGCTCCGGCACCGCCGCCGTGGTCTCCCCCATCGGGGAGCTGGCCATGGGGGACAAGGACGTGATCGTCAACGACGGCCAGATCGGCCACCTCACCCAGCGGCTGTACGACACCCTCACCGGCATCCAGTGGGGCACCGAGCCCGACGCCTACGGCTGGACCGTGCCGGTGGAGTAACAGACAGAGAGACAGACAAATAGAGAGAGAAAGAAGAGGCCCCCCGGAGCAATGCTCCGGGGGGCCTCCCTTTTTGATTTAGGACAATTTTGCAGAAGAATACACTTCGTCACCAACATAGGCGACAACGTTAACAAGAGTGGCATCTTTGTAATTAGGATTAGTCGGTGTGCCAACATATCCCTGGTTCCCAACATCATCAATATAGTCTTGAATGACGTAATATGTAGTACCTTCGATTGTTGCGACATCGTTGCCGAGAGAATCTTCTGTTACTTCGATTTGATTCGCCGTGCAGTAATCGTGGTCAACAAAGCCAGTATTCAAAATACTAACTGTTATAGAATCACCTGCGGGGATTGTCTGGCGCACGAAATACTTCCAAGTGCCAGTTCGCTGTCCATCTTTGTACAGGGTAGTATACAAACCGACCTCCACCATGTAGGAAGTCACATTTTCATTGTCAGATGCAGTGATCGTGAGCGTCCCATCGTCCGCACTACTAATTGCCAATGTCGTATCATTAGCGCCGACATAAACATTTTCATCGTCTGCATTGCAGCTTTGCTTTGCCGCTGTCTCATAATCAGGCTCATTCTTCGTTGAAACAGCAGTAAAGTAGCCTGCAGCCTCTGTACCACGCACCGTACCAGTGATTTCATTATTTTCGAATACATAGTTCCGCTTATAGGCGTTGGAGCCGTTAGCAACGAACACCGCAGCCCTATTGCAAACCATGCTGCCAGAGATAGTGCAATTTTCAAAGGTGATAGTGGCACCTTCGCACGCTTCGGTTACATTGTCAGAGCCAGTAAATTGAGCTCCTTGCCAGCCGATAAAGCAAGAATTATAGCCATTGCCCTGCATAGTTGCTGCATATTCACAGTCCCTCAAGGTCAATTTACCATTCGAGGTCATAAACTCATTCATCACGAAGGGACCATTGTTGCTGTCCACGGAATGAGAACCCGTAATAGATACGTTCTCAATCGTAATATTGCAATCGCCACCGACCTGATAAATCAAGGGGGAACAATCAGCTTCCCAACTGTAACTGTTCAGATTGGTCAATTCGTAGGTCAGATTCGCAATACGTGCAGTGCCATAGGATTCATTAAAGACACCAAACAAATTATTTTCGGTAGAGGAATAAATTTTGTGACCATTGCCATCGAGTACAGCATTGACCAGCAAATTTGCACCCGCTCTTTCGCTGGAAGCCAAGTCGATATCATTATTAAATTCATAGTACACCAAGCTACTTGCGCTCGAGCCTGAATAAATCGCGCTAAATTCCTCCGCATTGGAGATCAGATACGGATAGGTGGCTGTACCATTCCCGGCGGTGAAATCGTCAGAACCCACCACAGCAGTAAAGGTCATATCATCGGTAACGGTGACAGTGCTCAAATCCACATAGTTGCCATTGGCATCATAGCAGGAGACCCGCTCACCATTCTCCGCGATTGCAGGGGCGGTCAGGCCGTAAGTATGCTCCATCACAAGCTGGGTATCAATCACGTCACCATCGGTGTTTAAATAAGTTACGGTATAGTAAGTGGGAATCACAATGGGAGGAGTCACCGGCTGAGAGGGAGTGGGGTCGGGCTCCTCCGGGGTGGTCTGCCCATCGTCCGTGGTCACGCTGTCGCCGCCGGACACGGCGTTGCCGTTCTCGGTGACGCCGGTGGTGCCCTCGGTCACGGTCAGGTCGGTGCCGTCGGTGTTCACGGTGGTATTATTTCCGGAGACATTGGCGGTCTCCACGGTGCCGGTGCCGGAGATGGTGACGCCGGCGGCGGCGCTGTCCACGGCGGACACGGTGGCGTCGCCGTTGACGGTGACGGTGGCGTTCTCCGCGGTGTCGGCCACGGTGACGGTGGTGACGGCGGCCTCGCCGGACACGGTGACAGCGGCGTTGGCCCCGGTGACATTCACCTGGCCCACGCTGGCGCTGCCGCCCACGGAGACGGAGGCGTTGTCGCCGGTGACGGTGATGGTGCCCACGCTGGAGCCGCTGACGCCGGCGCTGCCGCCCACCACCACCAGGCTCTCCACATTGCCCATGACGGTGACGTTGTCGGCCACCACCAGCACGATGCCGCTGGTGCCGCCCACGGTGGCGTTGTCGGTGTTGGCGTAGCCGGAGATGGACTGGTCCAGCAGGGCCACGAAGGAGGCCCGGTTGATGTCGCCGGCGGGATCCAGGCTGCCGTCGCCGCCGCCCTGGATGGCGCCCATGTCGGCCAGGGCGTTGATGTAGCCGGCCGCCCAGGAGGCCACGCTGGCGCTGTCGGTGAAGCTGGTGTCAGCGCTGGTCTTAGGCTGGATGGACAGGGCCCGGGCATACATGACGAACAGCTCCTGCCGGGAGATCACCGTCTCCGGGGACATGGTGGCCCCGCCGGTGCCGGTAAGGATACCGGCGGCCACGCACTGGGCGATGGCGTCATAGTACCAGCTGCCCACGGCCACGTCCACATATTGGCCCAGGCTGGCCGCGGCGGTCAGGCCCAGCAGGTTTGCGAAGATCTGGGCGGCCTCCGCCCGGGTCAGGGTGCGGTCCGGGGCGAACTGTCCGTCCCCGGCGCCGTTGACCACGCCATAGCCGCTCCAGCGGTCGATGGACGACTCGGCCCAGTGGCCGGAGATGTCATCGTAGCGGTCGGGGCTGGCGGCCATGGCGACGGGAATCATCGTCATCACCATGGCAACGGCCAAAATGATAGCACATTGGTTTCCCTCGCTTTCCGAGTTTTGTCTGGAATGGAGATGCTGTCCGCGTCTTTGCGGACAGCGCTTTTTCGCGCGAAAAAGACAGTATGCGGGGGGCCTCCTCACCGCGTCCCGCTGGCGCTGTCTTTCGCTATTGCATTCCATGGCTTATTGTACTCCATTCCTCCCCAAAATTCAACAAATTTCTTCCAGTTTTTTGATTTTTCCGCCGGCAGGGGACAAAATCGCCCCGGGCCGGTCTGGCCCGGGGCGATCTGCCGTCACGCGCCGCAGGCCAGCACAAAGGCCCGGGGCAGGTTTTCGATGGTGGTGACCGCCCGCTCGCCGCCGAACTCCCCATCCAGGGTCCAGGACACGGGCTTGTCACAGGTGAAGGTCACCTTTCCGGCGGTGAAGCCGGTGACGGGGCCGCCTTCGACGATCTTCTGGGTGGCCAGAGAGGTGAGCAGGTTCTGCCAGTCCTTGGCGTTCTTGGGCTGGCGGATCAGGAGCACCTCGAACGCCCCGTCGTCCAGCAGCACCTTGTCCCGGGGCAGGTTGACCAGCCCGCCCACGGACACGCTGTTGCTCACCATGCCGTAGATGTAGTCGTCCTCCGCCGTCTGGCCGTCGGCCGTCTCCACCTTCATGTGGTAGCTGGGCACGTTCATCAGCCGTCCCGCCCCCTCCAGCACATAGGCGAAGTGGCCCAGCATGTTCTTGGTGGCCTGGGGGGTGGAGTAGGACACGTCGGTAAACAGCCCGAAGGCAGCCACATAGGTGAAGTACCGCCCGTCGGTCCATCCCAGGTCGCAGGCGCGGGGCACCCCGCCGCAGGCCACCTGGGCCATCTGGGCCATGCCCCGGGGCAGGCTGATGTTCCGGGCGAAGTCGTTGGTGGACCCGGTGGGGATGTAGCCCAGCACCGGGCGCTCCTCCTTTGGTATGGTCATCAGGCCGGTGACCGTCTCGTTGAAGGTACCGTCCCCGCCGCAGCACACCACCCGGTCGTACCCCCGGCTGTCCGCCGCCGTGGCTGTGGCGTCCCCCTGGCTCTGGGTGGGGTGGGCGGTGACCTCAAAGCCCTGGGCGGCGAACACGTCCAGCACATCCGCAAGGCTGCTGCGGGCCTTCTGCCGGCCGGCCCGGGCGTTGTAAATAAAGAGCAGTCGTTTCATGCTTTCACCTCGTTCCATCATTATAGCCATAAGCGGGCCATTGTACAAGATATAAACTATGAATTTTCTCCGGCTTGAAAATGCGCCGGTCCTTTCGTATAATAAAGAGAAAAAGTGTCTGTCCAAGCACACAAGGAAGTGAGATCTCATGGACCGCAAAACGCTGGCCGCCGCCTTTCCCTATACCATCCCGGTGCTGATGGGCTACCTGTCCATCGGCATCGTGTTTGGCTGGATGATGTCCGCCATCGGCTACGGCCCTCTGTGGTCCGTGGCCATGAGCGCCACCATCTACGCCGGCAGCGGCCAGTATCTGGGGGTGGACCTGCTGAAGAACGCCACCCCCCTGGCCGACGTGGCCTTCCTCACCCTGGTCATCAACTTCCGGCACCTGGTGTACGGCCTGTCCATGCTGGAGAAGTTCAAGGGCATGGGCTGGCGGAAGCTGTATATGATCTTCTCCCTCACCGACGAGACCTATGCCCTGCTGGCCGGGGTGCGCCCGCCGGAGGGGGTGGATGAAAAGGGCTTCTACTTCACCATCGCCCTGCTGGACCAGGTGTATTGGATCGCCGGGTCGCTGGTCGGGGCGGTGGCGGGCTCCCTCATCACCATCGATACCGAGGGCATCGACTTTGCCATGACCGCCCTGTTCATCGTCATCGCCGTGGACCAGTGGCGCTCCGCCCAGCGGCATTTTCCCGCCCTGCTGGGGGCGGGGGGCACTCTACTGTGCCTGCTGTGGCTGGGGCCGGATGGGGGGCGGTTCCTCATCCCCGCCCTGGGCATCCTGGTGGCCGGGCTGCTGCTGGCCCGGCCCGTGCTGGACAAGCCCGCACCGGACCGGCTGTCCGGGAAGGGAGGTGAGCGGGCATGACCACCCTCCAGGCTGTGGCCGTCATCGCCGTCATGGCACTGGTCACCTTTTTGACCCGGGTGCTGCCCTTTCTGCTCTTCGGCCGGGGGGGCAACCCGCCCCGCATCATCCTCTACCTGGGCACCTATCTGCCCGCGGCGGTGATCGCCATGCTCGTCGTCTACTGCCTGCGGAACGTGACCTTTGCCCAGCCCTCCGGCTGGGCCCCGGCCCTCATCGCCTCGGCGGCGGTGGCGGCGGTCCATATCTGGAAGCGCAACAACATGCTGTCCATCGTGGGGGGTACCCTGCTGTACATGGTGCTGGTCCAGTTCGTCTTTGTATAGCTTATGCCCGCCGGATCTTATCCGGCGGGCATAAGCTTGTCGAAAAAGCCTCGCAGAGTTCGCGCCCGTAGGCGCGAAAAAATCGAGATCTGTTTTCGGCCGCGGCGTGTACGTGGGCGAAAACACTTCTCGGCCCGCAAACGTGCGAACCGTACGTCCCTGGCGTACGGTGAGTGCGCTGCGGCGGGCCGCAACCCACCCGTAGAAAAAGGCAAAGCCTTTTTCTACGGTCCGATGCCCGCCGGATCTTATCCGGCGGGCATATTTCTTATGCTCCCCTCATAGGCTGTCTGTGAGGTGAATCAAATGCGAAAGAAACGGACAAGACCGCGCTGGCCCGCCATCCTCCGCAGGGGGGCGGCCCTCTTCGTGGCCATCGCCACCGTCTGGCTGCTGTGCCTCACCGCTGACTTCGGCGCGGCGGCCCAGGCCCTGGAGGGGCTGGCGGACAACGCGGGGCTGGCCACCGCCCTGCTCTCCGCCGAGCTGGGCGGGACCGGGGAGGACACCCTGGCCGGTATGGACAAGCTGGCCGTGGCCCAGTCCTCCCTGCTCTCGGCCAATCTGGAGGCAGTGGCCCGTTGGCTGGAGGACCACGAGAGCCTGCAGCAGCCGGAGGAGAGCGGCCAGCCCGAGCCCTCCCAAACGCCGGAGCCCTCCCCCAGCGCCGACCCGGGGGTGGCCACCACCACAGCCCCGGACGACATCGTGGGCCGGACCATGGTGCCCGGCTCCTCCTCCCGGTATGTCAGCCAGGACGGCCTGTACATCTACAACTACACCGACTACTCCCTGGACATCGCCCAGCTGGCCGCCGACTGTCCCGACCTGAACCTGTCCCAGGCGGAGGGCCCTCAGATCCTCATCTACCACTCCCACACCACTGAAGCCTACACCATGGACGGCACCGACATCTATGAGGAGAGCGACGACCACCGCACCACCGACCCCAACTTCAACACCATCCGCATCGGCGAGGAGATGAAGGCGGTCTTTGAGGCCGCGGGGCTGGAGGTCATCCACGACGACACCCTGTACGACTATCCGGTGTACTCCGGGGCCTATGACCGCTCCGCCGAGGGCATCGCCGCCATTTTGGAGGAATACCCCTCCATCCAGCTGGTGCTGGACGTCCACCGGGACGCCCTGGTGGGCACCGAGGGGACGGTCTACAAGACGGTGGCGGGCACGGTGGACGACTGCGCTCAGATCATGCTGGTGGTGGGCTCGGACGCCGGGGGGCAGGCCCACGACGACTGGCGGCAGAACCTGTCCCTGGCGGTGGGCATCCAGCGGCAGATGCAGGACAGCTACGGCACCCTCATCCGCCCCATCGTGCTGCGCTCCTCACGGTTCAACCAGCAAATGCGCCCTGGCGGCTCCCTGCTGGTGGAGGTGGGCTCCCACGGCAACACCCTCCAGGAGGCCATCACCGCCGCCCGGCTGTTCGCCCAGACGGTGGCCGACCTGGTGAAATAAGCGCAAATGGCTCCCCAAAATTGGGGAGCCATTTGAGACTGTCGAAAAAGTGTTTTCGACAGTCTCTCGCCGGGGACAAAGCCCATCCCCAGCGAAAGCAGCCCGCCGCAGCGCACTCACTGTTCGTCAGAGGCGGCCAGTTCGCACGTTTGCGGGCTGAGAAGTGTTTTCGTCCACGCACATGTCGCGGCCGAAAACAGATTTGCATTTCTTCGCGCCTGACGGCACGAACTCTGCGAGGCTTTATCGACAAGCTGAAATGGCTCCCCAAAATTGGGGAGCCATTGTCTTTAATGGGTTGATCGTCCGGCGGCCTTGCCGGCGAAGTACTCGTCCAGCACCTCCCGCTCGGAGAAGTGCCGGCGCACGCCGTTGGTCTCGATATACTCCTCGTGGCCCTTGCCCAGCAGGGCGACGATGTCCCCGCTCCGGGCCATGTCCAGGGCATAGAAGATGGCCTGCCTGCGGTCGTAGATCTCCACCGAGGGGATCTTCCCGTCCAGGGCGGCGGTGATGTCGGCGCAGATGTCCTCCACCCGCTCCGTCCTGGGATTGTCCACGGTGACCACGGCGAAATCGGCGTACTTGGCCGCCTCCCGGGCCATGTCCACCCGGCGCATTTTGGGCCGGTCCCCCCCGGCGCCGAACACCACGATGATACGGTCATGGTCGTAGGCTTTCAGGGTGGACAGCACGCTGGCAAAGCTCACGTCGTTGTGGGCGTAGTCGATGAGCACGGTGTAGTCCCCCGGGTGGGGGTAGACCTCTGTCCGGCCCCGCACCGTGGTCCGGGCCAGTCCCTCCCGCACCGCCCGGTTGGGGATGCCCAGGGCCCGGCTCACAGCGATGGCGGCCAGGGCGTCGGCCACGTTGAACTGCCCCGGCATGGAGAAGAAGAAGGGCTCGGTGACGCCGTCCACAAAGAACTCGCTGCCCAGCAGGCCGTCTCCCCGGACGGGGCGGATGCCGTACCCCCGCACGTCCGCCCCCTCCCCGAAGCCGAAGGTGGACACCGCGCAGCCCGGCTTCGTCTGGGCCCGCATGACCGGCCAGTTGGGGTCGTCCAGGTTGCCCACCGCCTTGCCGCACTGGGCGAACAGGGCCGCCTTGCAGGCGCGGTACTCGTCAAAGTCGGCGTGCTCGGCGGGACTGATGTGGTCGGGGGAGAGGTTGAGGAACACGGCGGTGTCGAACTGGATGCCCGCCACCCGGTGGAGCTTCATGGCCTGGGAGGACACCTCCATCACCACATGGGTGCACCCGGCCCGCTCCATCTGGGCGAACCGCTGGTGGAGCTCCAGGGACTCGGGGGTGGTGTTCCGGGCGTCACACACCATCTCATCCCCGATGAAGGTGCCAACGGTGCCGATCATGCCCGTCTTGTGTCCGGCGGCGGTGAGGATGGAGCGGAGGATATAGGCGGTGGTGGTCTTGCCCTTGGTCCCCGTGATGCCCACGATGGTCAGCCGGTGGGCGCTGTAGCCGTAAAAGGCGGCGGACAGCAGGGCCAGAGCGGTGCGGGCGTCCTCCACCTGGATGACAGCCGTGCCCTCCGGCACGGGGACGGCCCGCTCCACCACCACGGCGGCGGCCCCCTGGCCGGCCGCGGCGGGGATGAAGTCGTGGCCGTCCGCCCGGGCGCCGGGCAGGGCCACGAACAGGCTGCCGGGGCCGGCCTTCCGGGAGTCACAGCACAGGGAGGTGATGTCCCCGTCGGCGCTGCCGGACAAGATCTTGTGGGGAACGGCCTGGAGCAGATCGGATAATTTCATGGCAAAGACCTCTTTCTTCTCAGCACCGCCGGAGGGCATCTGTCCCCACCGGCGGGGCCCGGCCTGTCCCGGAGCGCCGCCCCAGAGGCGCGCTCCAGGCCCAGGCCGGACCGTCATATCCTATGTTATGCAAGTATGGTCCAATGGGCGCGCCTCCAACCCGCCCAGGCGAAAAAATGTCAGCCGCCCGCCCGCTTGACCAGGAACACCCCCTGGATCTGGCCCAGCTTGTTGATGACGCTGGCCAGCTCGCTCTTGTCCTTGACGGACAGCACCAGGTATACGGTGGCGTATCCGTCGGGCTGGCTGCGGGCGGACAGGTTGTTCACCTTCACCTTCTGGGTGGACAGGGCCATGGCCACGTCCAGGGCCAGGCCGTCCCGGTCCTTGGCGGAGATCTCCAGGGAGGTCTGGTAGTACTCCTGGTCGCTGTCCACCCAGGACACCTGGACCCACCGCCCCGGCTCCGCCTTCTGCTTTTCCGGCGTGGCGTTGGGGCAGTCTGTGCGGTGGACGGACACGCCGTACCCCCGGGTGATGAAGCCGATCACCGGGTCGCCGGGGACGGGGGTACAGCACTTGGAGAACTTGACCATACAGTTGTCCAGCCCCTCCACGATGATGCCCGAGCTGGAGTGCCGGGGCTTGGCGGGGGCCTTCTGCTGGACCTTGGCCGAGGCGGGGAAGATGGTATCCCCGGTGCCCAGGGCGTTGGCCACCAGCTGCTGGGCGGCCTGCTGCCGCTCCAGCCGGCCCATGCGGTTGAGCTCCTCCTTCATCCGGGCCACCGCCTTCTGGGCGGACATGCCGCCGTAGCCGATGGCGGCGTACAGCTCGTC
>JAHZFC010000051.1:10360-13137 GCA_019421525.1 Clostridiales bacterium | reverse complement strand
ACTTCGTCCAGGTGGGGGAGAGCTATATGGACCTGATCAGGAAATATGTGGTCCCCATTTATCAGGAGGGGGACATCCTTTCCTCCAGCGAGAAGATCATCTCCCTGTGTCAGAAGCGCATCGTGCGCAAGTCGGACATGAAGCTGTCCTGGCTTGCCAGGTTCCTGTCCAAGTTCGCCTCCCACTCCTCCGCCGGCATCGGGGTGGACTCCCCCTGGAAGATGCAGTTCGCCATCGACCAGCGGGGGGCGCTGTACGTCATCTGGGCGGCCATCTGCGCCGGCTTCGGCAAGCTCTTCGGCAAGCGGGGGGTGTTCTATGAGATGGTGGGCCAGGAGGTGGCCGGGCTGGACGGCTTCTATGACCACTGCTTTGACGTGTACGGGGACTTCGGCATCCGCATCCCGGAGAACTCCGACGGGGTGTGCGAGGAGGTCTACCGGGAGACGGGCATCCGCATGATGATCGTGGACGCCAACGACCTGGCCCAGGAGCTGCTGGGCAAGTGCTCCGCTATCCAGGAGAGCGAGGCGGACCTGATGGCCATGATCGCGGACAACCCCTGCGGCAACGGCACCCAGCTGACCCCCATGGTCCTCATCCGGGAGGTCAAGGACTGACGACTTCATCCTAGAAAACCATACAGCCCCGCTCCATCAGGAGCGGGGCTGTGTTTTTTCAACGGGAAGAGATGCCTTTTCCGAGGGTTTACTCCTCCATGAGCTTTTCCATCTCGTCCAGCAGGGTGCCGAACAGGTCCAGAGCGTCCTGGACGGGCTTGGGGCTGGACATGTCCACCCCGGCGCCCTTGAGCAGATCCACCGGGTCCTTGGAGCAGCCGCCGGAGAGGAACTGGACGTAGTCCTTCACGGCGCTCTCCCCCTCCTTCAGGATGCGGCGGGACAGGGCGATGGCGGCGGAGTAGCCGGTGGCGTACTGGTAGACGTAGTAATTGTAGTAGAAGTGGGGGATGCGGGCCCACTCCATGGCGATCTCGTCGTCGGAGACCATGTCGGGGCCGTAGTACTTCTCGTTGAGGGCCTTGTACTCCTTGGAGAGCAGGTCGGCGGTGAGAGTCTCCCCCTGGGCGTTGAGCTCGCCCATGCGCAGCTCGAACTCGGCGAACATGGTCTGGCGGTAGAGGGTGCCCTTGAACTGCTCCAGGAAGTGGTTGATGAGCCAGGCCCGCTCCTTCTTGTCGGTGGTCCGGGCCAGCAGGTACTCCATGAGCAGGGCCTCGTTGCAGGTGGAGGCCACCTCCGCCACGAAAATCACGTAGTCCCGGTATACCGGGGGCTGGTTCTTGTTGGACAGGTAGGAGTGGACGGCGTGGCCCATCTCGTGGGCCAGGGTGAACATGCTGTCCAGGTTGTCCTTGTGGTTGAGCAGCACGTAGGGGTGGCACAGGGCCCCGGCGGAGTAGGCGCCGGACCGCTTGCCCACGTTCTCGTACACGTCGATCCAGCGGTGGTCAAAGCCCTCCCGGATGATGGCCCGGTAGGCGTCGCCCATGGGGGCCAGGGCCTCGTAGACGGTGTCCTTGGCCTGCTGGTAGGAGATGACCTTGTCCGCGCCGGAGACCATGGGGGCGTAGATGTCGTACATGTGGAGCTCATCCACCCCCAGCAGCTTCTTGCGCAGGCGGATATAGCGGTGGAGCTTGTCCAGGTTGGCGTTCACCGTGTCGATGAGGTTGCGGTACACCTGGGGGGGCACACGGGTGCCGGCCACGGCGGCGGCCAGGGAGCTGTCATACTTCCGGGCAGTGGCGAAGAACTGCAGCTGCTTGACCTGGGCGGAGAGCACCGCGGCGGCGGTGTTGCGGATGGTGCCGTAGGTCTTGTAGTAGGTGCGGAAGGCGTTTTCCCGCAGGGTCCGGTCCTCGCTCATCTGGGTGGGGACGAAGGAGCCGTCGGACAGGGGCACGGCGTTGCCCTGGCCGTCCACCGTGTCGGGGAAGGTCAGGTCGGCGTTGGTGAGCTTGCCGTAGATGTCCTCCGGGGCCTGGGCCATCTCGCCGGCGGCGGCCAGCAGCTTCTCCTCCGCGTCGGACAGGATGTGCTCCTTCTGGTCCTGGACGATCTGGAAGTACCGGCGGTAGGTCTCCAGCCCCGGCTCCTCCTGATAGAACTGCTCCAGCTTCTCCGGGGCGATCTTCAGCAGCTCCGGGGTCTCAAAGGACAGGGCGCTGCCCACCTCCACGAACAGGCTGGAGATCTTGCCCACCATGGCCTGGTTTTCCGCCACCCGGGTGTCCTGGTCCCCCTTGCGGAAGGCGTAGTTGCCCAGGTCGTTCAGGTGTTCGCCCACCTTCTGCTCCAGCTCCACGAACTCGTAGAGGGTCTTGGCGCTCTCCCCCAGCCGGCCGGCGTAGCCGGGCAGCTTCTGTGCCAGGGCCCGGGTGGCCTCCAGGTCCTGCTGCCACGCCTCGTCGGAGGGGTAGATGTCCGCCAGGTCCCAGGTGTCCTCCACTGGGATCTGGCTGCGCTCGGGGATCTTCTTTGCTTCTGCCATTGTCGTTTACCTCCAAAAATATATCAGATCCTATGGCGTTATCATAGCACAACGGCGGGCCTTCCTCAAGGTCATTCATATGTGTAACCACAGTTTATGTTTATCTTCTAAATTTTTCTATTTTTTCTATGTTAAGTATTGACGCAATCATCCTGTATAGTATAATAGCACTAAAGAAACAGGATTTGGGTAGCTGCGTTATGTCAAAATACACGGTTCGTTGACCATTAAACACATCAGGAAGGGATGACCAACAATATGAA
>JAHZFC010000051.1:0-10350 GCA_019421525.1 Clostridiales bacterium | reverse complement strand
GCCACTCCCATCAGCATTTGGGCCACCAACATGATGATGGATACTTGGACTGAGGGCGCTTTTGGCCTGGGCTGGAGCGATGCTATGGTCGTAGCCTACACGATCAGCTTCTGGCTGACCATATTGGCAGTGCTGTTGCTGCTGATCTTAGTGGTATTGATCGTCCTGCTGGCGGTGTATCTCTCCCGGGGAAAGGATGACCGGAAGCCCTGACCTCCGCCATACGATCCTCTGTCTGATCAAGGGCCGGGCCCCCTGTGGGGCCCGGCCCTTTCCCTGTTTCTGTGGCAATTCCACCGGGAGCGTGATATAATGGAGAATTGAAACACATCTCTCACGGGAGGGACCCCTATGAAGATCATCGACGCCCATTTCCACCTGTTCGACCCGCCTGTCAGCCGGGCAGACGGGCAGGGCCCGGCCGTCTGCCGCCCCGAGGCCGAGCGGCTGCTCTCCTGTTGGGACGGGCTGGACATCGTGTCCGGCGTGGTCATGGGCAACCGCAGCCTGGAGCCGGATCACCACTGCTATCCCGCCCCCATGGGCTACTGCGTCGGGCTGGACAGCCACGTGCTGCTGGAGCACCTGGGCCAGGACCGGGCCGTCCAGCTGGTGGAGGAAAACCTGCGCCGCCCCCAGTGTGTGGGCATCAAGCTCTACCCCGGCTATAACCACCAGTATGTCTCCGACCCCATGTACGCCCCCTTCTATGAGCTGGCCCGGGCCTACCGCAAGCCGGTGGCCGTCCACATGGGGCAGACCGCCGGGTCCATGGGCAAGCTCAAGTACAGCCACCCCCTCACCCTGGACGAGGTGGCCGCCGACTGGCCGGATGTGCAGTTCGTCATGTGCCACTTCGGCAACCCTTTCCTGGCGGACGCGGCGGCGGTGCTGGAGAAGAATCCCAACGTGTGCGCCGACCTGTCCGGCCTGCTGGAAGGGCCGGTGGACCTGGACGCCTATTTCGTCCGCCAGCGGGCCTATGTGGACCAACTCCGGGGCTGGATGGAGTATGTGGAGGACTGGGACAAATTCCTGTTCGGCACCGATCACCCGGCGGTGGACGTGGCAAACTATGTGGAGTTCATCCGCCGCCTGGTGCCGGAGGAGCACCACCAGGCGGTGTTCTTCCAAAACGCCGACCGGGTCTACCGGCTGGGGCTGGAGGACTGACCGCCCTCCGCCTCCATGCCCCCCATCAGCAGCCAGGCCCCCGCCCGGGCCAGGAACAGGTCTGGCTGGGCTCCATCATAATCCAGCACCAGCTCCTGCCGCTCCACCAGGGCGCCGTCCAGCGCGGTGAACTCCCGCTGGACGGCCACACAGGCCCGGCCCTCCTTGAGGCTGGACAGGGTGAGGGTATTGGCCGGGCCCATGCCGTAGCTGAGCATCCGCTCCGCCGGGAGCAGCCGGGTCAGGGCGGACAGCCCGCCGGGTACCAGCGCCGTGCGGCAGCTCAGGGCCCCGGCCCCCGCCCACCCCGCCGCCTGGGGGGACACCACCAGCAGGTCAAAGCCCCGGCCCGCCAGCTGGGCCGGGTGCCGTCCGCAGCGCACCAGGCCGCCCCCCGCCTGAGGCAGGGCGGCCAGCGTCTCGGCCAGCCCCTCGTCCCGTTCCCATACGCCGATCTGCCACATCCCGTCCACGCCCCTCTCAAAGCCTGGAAACAGTATGTGGAGATGGCGGCGGAATATGCGCCGGACCACCGGCGGCGGGAAATGGCCCGGAGGTCGGGGAAAGCCTTGACTTTTTCCCGCTTTGGCAATACAATGTTGGTCTATGAGATCAGGACAAAGGCATCATTTTGTCACAAAAGGATTGAGAAGCTATGGCACAAGACAAAAGCAAGCAGGTCAGCCAGATCACCGATATGGAGACCGACTTCGCCCAGTGGTACACCGACGTGTGCAAAAAGGCGGAGCTCATCGACTACTCCTCCATCAAGGGCATGTTCATCTACCGGCCCTACGGCTACGCCATCTGGGAGAACATCCAGCGCATCCTGGACGACGAGTTCAAGAAGCTGGGCCACGAGAACGTGTATCTGCCCGTGCTCATCCCCGAGTCCCTGCTCCAGAAGGAGAAGGACCATGTGGAGGGCTTCGCCCCGGAGTGCGCCTGGGTCACCGTCGGGGGCAGCGAGCAGCTGGAGGAGCGCTACTGCATCCGCCCTACCTCGGAGACCCTGTTCTGCGAGCACTATAAGAACATCATCCACTCCCACCGGGACCTGCCCAAGCTGTACAACCAGTGGTGCTCCGTCCTGCGCTGGGAAAAGACCAGCCGCCCCTTCCTGCGCCACCGGGAGTTTTTGTGGCAGGAGGGCCACACCATGCACGCCACCGAGGAGGAGGCCCGGGCGGAGACCCAGCGGATGCTCAACGTCTACGCCGACTTCTATGAGAACGTGCTGGCCATGCCGGTGCTCAAGGGCCGCAAGACGGACAAGGAGAAGTTCAACGGCGCGGAGGAGACCTACACCGTGGAGTGCATGATGCACGACCGCAAGGCCCTCCAGGGCGGCACCAGCCACTACTTCGGCGACGGCTTCGCCCGTGCCTTTGACATCACCTTTGCCGGCACGGACAACCAGCCCCACTACCCCCACCAGACCTCCTGGGGCGTGTCCACCCGGATGATCGGCGGCATCATCATGACCCACGGCGACAACAACGGCCTGGTGCTGCCCCCCCGGGTCGCCCCCATCCAGGTCATCATCGTCCCGGTGGCCCAGCACAAGGAAGGCGTGCTGGAGGCCAACCGCGCCGTGATGGAGCGGCTGCAGAAGGCGGGCTTCCGGGTGAAGCTGGACGACAGCGACAACTCCCCCGGCTGGAAGTTCGCCGAGTACGAGATGAAGGGCGTGCCCCTCCGGCTGGAGCTGGGCCCCAAGGACATGGAGAAGGGCCAGTGCGTGCTGGTCCGCCGGGACAGCGGCGAGAAGTCCTTCGTCTCCCTGGACGGCATCGAGGACACCGTGGCCCGGATGCTGGACGCCATCCACGACGGGCTGTACGCCAAGGCCAAGAAAAACCTGGAGGACAACATCTATCCCTGCGCCACTCTGGAGGAGGTCAAGGAGAAGATGGGCCAGCGGGGCGGCTTTGCTAAGACCATGTGGTGCGGCGACGAGGCCTGTGAGGTCCGCATGAAGGAGGAGGCGGGGGTCACCTCCCGGTGCATCCCCTTTGAGCAGGAGCACCTGGGCGACACCTGCGCCTGCTGCGGCAAGCCCGCCAAGCACATGGTGGTGTGGGGCGTGGCCTATTGATCCGGGACCGGCCGCTGAAAAACGCATCAAAAGACCCGCTCAGCCAAGCTGAGCGGGTCTTTTTGTCTAATAAATTTTGTCCAGGATCTCGATGGCCTGGGCCACGGCGTGGTCGTTGCAGTGGCCCAGCACCCGGGCGCCCCAGTCCTTCACCTGCCGGGCGCAGTTGGCCGGGGCAAAGGGGATGGCGGACAGGGCCAGCATGGGGATGTCGTTCTGGTTGTCCCCGATGCAGTACACCCGCTCCGGCGGGATGGACAGCAGCTGGGCCACCTTGGCCACCATGGTCCCCTTATTGCTCCCCTTGTCGGTGAGCTCCAGCAGATACTTGTTGGAGAAGATGGCCTCATACTCCCCGCCCCAGTGCTCCAGCAGGTACTGCTGCACCTGGCGGAGGTAGGGCTCGTCCTGCTCCATGATGACCTTGTTCCAGGGCCGGGGCATCTGGTCCATGGGGCAGGTGTGGTAGGGCACCGCCACCCGCTCCAGGTGCCTCATGGTGACCACGTTGGGGTTATGGACGTAGATCTCCTCCCCGAAATAGGCCTCAAAGGCCAGGTCTGGGAACTGCCCGCACAGCTGCGCCACCCGCTCCGGCGTTTCCGCCGCCAGCTGGGTGCGCACCAGATAGCGGTCCTGGCTGTAGTCGTAGATGGCCGCCCCGTTGGACAGCACCACAGGGGCGTTGAACTCCAGGCCCTCCTTGGCGATCTGGGGCGTGAAGGTGCGGTGGGCCCGGCCGGTGGCGATGGAAAACCGCCCGCCCTCCTGGATGAAATAGCGGATGGCCGCCTTATTTTCCGCGGACACCTCTAAATGGTGGCTATATAAGGTGTCGTCATAGTCGCTGAAAAACAAAACATCGTCGAATTTTCCCATGATGCCCCTTCCTTTCGGGCTCTGCGCCGGCACAGCTCTCCGGCTGGATCTCTCTGCATCAGTTTAGTATAGGCGGCCGCCCCTGTCAAGAGGCGGTCGATCTCTACAGATCTGCGGCGCGCTTTTCGTCTGTTTCCACGATCCCACAAAAAGGAGCAGGTATTTCCCCCGGATCTCAGGCATTCCAACAAGATATTGGGGATCTTTCAGTTTCCCGACACAGTTTGTTTCCAAAATTCCCGCTTGACGCAGGGAGGAAAAGGGTGTAATATTACCGTTGTAACCATTTTGTAACTTTTGTATCTTCTTTGTTACCTCTTGCGTAACGATCCCCATAGGAAAGGAAGTCATCTCCATGGACGAATTGCTGCGGCATCATGATATGCCCTTTGGCGGCGATGACGACGGCTCTCACAGCCCGGCGGCCAAGATCCTGAAGGATCTGAAAGAAAAGTGCCTGGCCGGGGCGGGAAGGGTCAGAGCCTGCGTCACCACCGCCAAAACCAAGCTGGGTGAGGTACAGGTGCCCGCCCGGGTGAGCTCCGCCGCCTCCAAGGTCAAGGCCGCTGTGGCAAAGCATCCGGTGTCCCCGATGCTGTATGTGACAGTGGCTGCCCTCATCGCCGGCGTGGTCATCTTCCAGTCCACCTATATCCAGGCATATGCGGTCCAGGTGGACGGGGTGGATGTGGGCCTGGTGGCCGACACCGCCCAGGTGGACGCCGCCGTCTCCCACGTGGAGAGCCGGGTGGCCGATGTGCTGGGCACCAGCTACGACTACGACGCCGAGGTCACCTACACCCCCGTCTACTCCACCCAGGACGAGCTGACGGATACCCAGGACATCGAAGAGTACATGTTCGAGACCGCCGGCGCCCTGATGGACGGCTATGTCCTCACCGTGGGCGGCCAGGAGCTGGGTGTGGCCGCCAGCGAGGAGGATCTCCAGGAGCTGCTGGACCGGGTGGCTGCGGCGTACATCACCGAGGACACGGTGGACTACGGCTTTGTGGAAGAGGTGGAGATCACCTCCCGCCAGATATCCTCTGACACTGAGTTCGACCTGGACGCCATCTACGACCTGCTCACCTCTAATTCTGTGGAAGAGGCCGTCTATGTGGTGGAAAAGGGCGACGCCTTCAGCCGCATCGCCAAGGCATATGACATGACGGTGTCCGAGCTCAGCGAGCTCAACCCCGACGTGGTCATCGACAAGATCTGGGTGGGGCAGGAGCTGGTCGTCCAGCGCTCCGTCCCCCTGCTGTCCGTGTACACCGTCAACAGCGAGACCTATGAAAAGACCATCGAGAGCCCTGTGGAGTACACCGACACCGACTCCATGTATGTGGGCGATACCAAGGTCACCGAACAGGGCGAGGACGGCGTGGCCCTGGTCACCGCCGACGTGACCTACGTCAACGGCTATGAGACCGAGCGCACCGTCACCTCCTCCACCACCCTTCAGGAGGCCACCACCACCCGCATCCTCCGGGGCACCAAGGAGAAGCCCCGCACCGCCTCCACCGGCTCCTATGCCTGGCCCTGCTCGGGCACCATCACCTCCCGGTACGGCTACCGCAGCAGCGGCTACCACACCGGCCTGGACATCGCCGTGCCCTACGGCACCGCCATCAAGGCCGCGGACGGCGGCACTGTCACCTTCTCCGGGTGGCAGGGCGGATATGGCAATCTGGTCATCATCACCCATGACAACGGCGCCCAGACCTACTACGCCCACAACTCCTCTCTGGTGGTCTCCGTGGGCGACAAGGTCTATCAGGGCCAGACGATCGCCAGGGCCGGCTCCACCGGCAACTCCACCGGCAATCACTGCCACTTCGAGATCCGGATCGGCGGCAGCACGGTCAACCCCCTGAACTATCTGAGCTGAACCGATATACACCCGACGCGATAGACACAGGGACGGCGGACGAGATGTCCGCCGTCCTTTTTTGTCCCGGTCGCGCTGCTCCACCTTGACTGCGGCCCCGGCCGGTGCTATCATCCAGTCATCCAGAGGGAAGGGGGTGCCGGGATGAAGCGCGGCCTTGACACCGCTCCATGCAGGGCCTGAACGGGATGGACTTGTATGGAGCACCAGATCCTATCCGGCGGGCCTTGCATGACCGTGGTGACAACTGCTCCAGATCATGCAAAGGAGTACGGAAATGGGATACACAAAGATCGATCTGTCCCATTGGGACAGGGGAGACCTCTTTCAGTTCTATATGCAGCACATGCGCGTCGTCATGAGCTTGACGGCGGACCTAGACGTGACCCCGCTCATCCGCTCCACCAGGCGGACCGGGCTGAACTTCTACGCCGCCATGGTGTGGGCGGTATCCAAGGTGGTCAACGCCCACGACGAGTTCAAGTACGGCTGGGACGACAGCGGGGACCTCATCCGCTGGGATGTCATCTCCCCCAGCTATGCCCGCTTCCACATGGAGGACGGGCGCTTTACCAAGTTGGTCACCCCCTTTTCAGACGACCTGGCCGCCTTTCACGCCCAGTTCCTGGCGGATAAGGAGGAATACCGGGACTGTCGGGGCATCCTGCCCGGGCAGCCGCCCAACTTCTTCGACGTGTCCTGCCTGCCCTGGGTGCGCTACCGCCACTGTGACCTCCATGTGTTCGACGAAGGGCGGTTCCTCGCCCCCGTGGTCACCTGGGGAAAGTATGAGGAGGACCAGGGGAAGTGGTCCATGCCGCTGACCATGAACATCCACCACGCGGTGGCCGACGGTTTCCACCTGTGCCGCTTCTTCCGGGAAGTGCAGGCACTGATCGACGGGCTGGCCTGACCTTTTTGTCCCGGATATATCCTCAAAGATCGTTCCCTGCCAGAGCAGGGAACGATCTTTTTACAGGGTTTCCGTTGATACCCCATTGACAAAATCGAACAAATGTATTATATTTGATCTCAAGCTCGAACATTCGTTTTATCCTGCTGGTATAAAAGTCCTGAATATGGGCTTTTCCCCCTGTTATACTGAGGCCATCCTAGAAAAGAGAGAGGGCATGACCATGGAGACCACCTATTACACCCTGACCGCACGGGAGATCATCGTATCCGGTGACGGCGTTTCCGCCGCCGTGGGCGCCCCCGCCCGCCAGCTGGTATGCATCCGCCGTCCCGCCGCCCAGAGCAGACCGCCCCGGGACAACGTCATCGACCTGGCCGCCTGGAAAGCGGCCAGGGAGGAGGAGGCCCGGCTGGAAGAGGAGTGGTACGCCGGAGTGGATGAGGCGCTCTCCGCCCCCGCCCCTGCCGCCCCCCGCCCCCGGCGGGACCATCAGAAACGCTTCCTGTTCGGCGGGGAGCTGCTGGCCACCGCCTCCGTGGTCGGCACCATGGCGCTGCTGATGGTCCGCATTTTGGGCGGGTGAGACGACGGACCGGAAATTAGGCGTCGCCCGGTGCGGCCTGGCCTGCTGCCTGTGCTCGGAGCAGGACGCCTGTCGTGGCTGCCGGGCCGGCGGGTGCCCTGGGGCGGACGAGTGCGAAAACAGGCGCTGCTCCATGGAGCGGGGCCTGGAGGGGTGCTGGGCCTGCGGAGAGCTTGACAGCTGCCGCAAGGGGCTGCTGGCCAAGTCCAAGCCCCGGGGATTTTCCCAGTTTATCCGGCGCTATGGGATGCAGTCCCTGCTGGACTGCCTGGAGCGCAACGAACAGGCGGGCGTGGTGTACCACCGGACGGGCGTGGTGGGGGACTACGACGGCTTTGACAGCGAGGAGGCGCTGATCGCCTTTCTGTTGGCGCCGGATCGAAACGCAGGATCATCAGACCTGTGAGCGGGCGGACAGTGATGTGCTGTCCGCCCCTTATTTTTTGTAAAAACCCTGGGCCGCAAGGAAAAATCACTTTACAAACGGCGCAAAATATGATATGCTTTTTCAGCGTGTGTCCCAGGCACACTCATCCGCCGGCTTAGTTTCGGGACAAAGCCCGCTCCCTGCGGGTGCTCCACCCGCCCGTTACTCAGCGGCTGGGAAATTTTTAGAAAGGTGTGATCTTCCCATGATCCGCAAAGACCAGAAGACGGCCGTTATCGAGGCCAACCGCACCCACGAGACCGACACCGGCTCTCCCGAGGTGCAGATCGCGATCCTCACTGCCCGCATCCAGGAGCTCACCGAGCACCTGCGGGTCCACATCCATGACAACCACAGCCGCCGCGGCCTGTACAAGATGATCGGTAAGCGCCGCAAGCTGCTGGACTACCTGGCCAAGAAGGACATCGAGCGCTACCGCGCCATCATCGCCAAGCTGGGTATCCGGAAATAAGCCGGAAGCGCGGAGCCGTCGTGAGCAGCACGGATGGACCGGAGCGAGGAACACAAACCAAGAAGGGCCTCATGCCCGGATGTTTGCGTTCCGAGCAGAAGGGAAGCCGGGCGTCGCGAACAGGCGCAGCGTGACAGCGCTGAGCCGTCGTACCTTGACCGGCGACGCGGCAAAACTCAACAGGTGTGTGTATGGAGGGTGGCGTGGTATCACGCCACCCTTTTGCTTTGACGCCATGCCCCTCTGGAGCCTGACGCTTTTTTAGCAGTTGAACATGGGCCCTGCCAACAGGCGGGACCTGTGTTCAAGTGCTAAAGGGTGGGGGCTCCAGGGGAAGCGCCGAGCCGTCGTGAGCAGCACGGATGGACCGAAGTGAGGAGTGCAAACCAGTGATCGCGAGGCGATCCTGTTTGTGCTCCGGATCGGAGGGAAGCCGGGCGTCGCGAACAGGCGAGGCGTGACACCAGGAAGCGCCGAGCCGTCGTGAGCAGGCGCAGTTATGACACCACAACACCGACAAAAAAGGAGTGTACCCCCATGTCAACCATCATCAAGCACAAGCAATTTACCAATTACAAGGTATATGAGACCACCGTGGCCGGCCGCCCTCTGAAGATCGAGGTGGGCAAGATGGCCGAGCTGGCCAACGCCTCCGCCATGGTGCGCTACGGCGAGACCAGCGTACTGGTGGCCGTCACCGCCTCCGCCCGTCCCCGGGACGGGATCGACTTCTTCCCCCTGAGCGTGGACTTTGAGGAGAAGCTGTACGCCGTGGGCCGCATCCCCGGCTCCTTCATGCGCCGGGAGGGGCAGCCCTCTCTGCCCGCCGTGCTGGCCAGCCGCCTCATCGACCGGCCCATCCGGCCCCTGTTCCCCTCCGACCTGCGCAACGACGTGGTGGTCACCTGCACGGTGATGAGCGTGGACTACGACTGCTCCCCCGAGGTCACCGCCATGATCGGCGTGTCCGCCTGCCTGAGCTACTCTGACATCCCCTGGAACGGCCCCATCGGCTGCATGGAAGTGGGCTATGTGGACGGCCAGATCGTCATGAACCCTGACCGGGAGCAGAAGCACCGCTCCCAGATGGACGTCACCGTGGCCGCCACCATGGAGAAGGTGGTCATGATCGAGGCGGGCGCCCAGGAGATCCCCGACGAGATCATGTATGAGGGCATCGTGAAGGCCCACGAGGAGATCCGCAAGCAGGTGGAGTTCATCAACAGCATCGTGGCTGAGATCGGCAAGCCCAAGTTCGAATATGAGCACGCAGACTTCGACCAGGAGCTGTTCGACGACATCGTGGCCAACTTCATGGACGAGGCCAAGGCCGCCATGGACACCGACGACAAGAACGTCCGGGAGGCCCGCTGGAACGCCATGATCGAGAAGTGGCACGAGAAGTATCTGGAGGAATATCCGGATATGGACCAGTACCTGGAGGAGTTCACCTACAAGTTCCAGAAGAAGATCGTCAAGGCCTGGCTGCTGGAGGGCCACCGGGTGGACGGCCGCGCCAAGAACGAGATCCGTCCCCTGGCCGCCGAGGTGGGCGTGCTGCCCCGCGTCCACGGCTCCGGCCTGTTCACCCGCGGCCAGACCCAGGTGCTCTCCGTCTGCACCCTGAACACCCTCTCCGCCGCCCAGAAGCTGGACACCATCTGGGAGGAGGAGGAGAAGCGGTATATGCACCACTACAACTTCCCCGCCTACTCCACCGGCGAGGCCCGGGCCGCCCGCTCCACCAACCGCCGCGAGAAGGGCCACGGCGCCCTGGCCGAGCGCGCCCTGGAGCCGGTGATCCCCTCCGTGGAGGACTTCCCCTACGCCATCCGCGTGGTGAGCGAGGTGCTCTCCTCCAACGGCTCCACCTCCCAGGGCTCCATCTGCGGCTCCACCCTGGCCCTGATG
>JAHZFC010000005.1:17352-34364 GCA_019421525.1 Clostridiales bacterium | reverse complement strand
AGGGGTCGGTCATCTTGGACTCGTCATAGGCCCTGGTGCGGATGCCGTCCTCAGTGGCCTCAAAGACCCGGTTGCGGCTGTTCTCGCTGCGGCCCATGATGAAGTAGGCGATGACGGCCTTCTTGTTGTCGGCAGAGCGGCCCAGCACGATGCCCCGGCCGGGATAGGGGTGCTCCCGCAGGAGCTGGGACAGGTCAAGTATGTTCATGGTCATCCTCCTTTAGTGATGCTCCAATATGTGGGTTCGCGTTAAATTATTTTTTTGATAGATACAGATCGATTTGATAGAAGAGTCCACCAAATCCTGCACACGCTGCAAAGAAGATAATGATTTTAAGCGGCTTAAGATCTGGTAGGAGGATAGAGCCTAATACACCGCCCAATACCAGTGCGGCCACTGCGAGTAATAGTCGTCCCAAGCGTTTCATGTGTGGATCACCTCAGAGTGAACAAATTTCAAAAGAAAAGGGCGCGCCAAAAAAAGGCGCGCCCAGACGGTCGGCATCTCTCCCGCTATACTCCATGTGGTCGCCCCACTTCCGTCAGTCATATAGCTGGTATCAATATATCACGCTGTGCCGGGACCTGTCAAGGCTGGGCGGGGAGGATGTGGACGGTGCGCCCCTCCACCCGCAGCCGCCCCTGGCAGAACAGGGACACGGCCTGGGGCAGGATCACCCACTCGGCCTGCTCCATCACCCGGCGCTGGAGGGTCTCCGGGTCGTCCCCCTCCTGGATATCCACCGCCTTTTGCAGCACGATGGGGCCGCCGTCGCACTCCTCGCTGACGAAGTGGACGGTGGCGCCGGTGACCTTCACCCCGTAGGCCAGGGCCTTCTCATGGACGTGGAGGCCGTAGCACCCCTCCCCGCAGAAGGAGGGGATGAGGGCGGGGTGGACGTTGAGGATGGCGTTGGGGAAGGCGTCCACCATCTCCCCGGTGAGGATGACCATGAAGCCGGCCAGCACCACCAGGTCGATGTCCAGCTCCCGCAGCTCGTCCACCAGGGCGGCGGTAAAGGCCTGACTGGAGGGGTAGTCCTTCCGGGCCACCACATAGCCGGGGATGCCCGCTCTCTCCGCCCGCTCCAGGGCAAAGATACCGGGCTTGGATGCGATGACGGCGCAGAGCTCGCCGCCCCCCAGCTCCCCCCGGGTCTGTGCGTCGATGAGGGCCTGTAGATTTGTCCCGCCGCCGGAGACGAGAACGGCGATCCGTTTCGGCATAGAAAGACCTCCCCAATTAGGATCGTGGCTTGGATAGGCAGCGGGAAGAAAGACAGGTTTGAAGTGCTTGCCTACCCTGAAAGCCCGTAGCGGATATCAGACCAGATCGATGCCATCGCCGCCTTTGACGACGCTGCCCACCACATAGGCCCGCTCGCCGGACCGGATGATGATCTCCATGGCGTGGCCCACCTGATCCTTGGGGATCGCCATGATCAGTCCAAGGCCCATGTTGAAGGTGTTGTACATATCCCGCTCGGGGATATGGCCCCGCTGGGCGATGAGGGTGAAGATGGGGGGCACGGGCACATTGGAGGTATGGATCTGAGCGGTGAGGCCCTCCCGCATCATGCGGGGCACGTTCTCATACAGGCCGCCGCCGGTGATGTGGCTGATGGCACGGATATCTATCCCCCGGTCGAGCAGCTTTTTTACCGTGCGCACATAGATCTTAGTGGGCTGGAGCAGGGCCTCGCCCACTGTGCAGCCCAATTCAGGGACGCGTTCGTCGAGAGGCTCCCGGGAGTCCGTGATGCCGAAGATCTTACGCACCAGGGAGAAGCCGTTGGAGTGGACCCCGGAGGATGCCAGGCCGATGAGCACGTCCCCCTCCCGCAGGTGGGAGCCGTCGATGATCTTCTCCTCGTCCACGATGCCCACGGCAAAGCCGGCCAGGTCGTAGTCGTCGTCGGCCATCATGCCCGGGTGCTCGGCGGTCTCACCGCCCACCAGGGCGCAGCCCGCCTGGCGGCAGCCCTCAGTGACGCCAGAGACGATGTCGGCGATACGGGCGGGATCGTTCTTGCCGCAGGCGATATAGTCCAGGAAAAACAGGGGAGCGGCACCGCCGCAGATGATGTCGTTGACGCACATGGCCACACAGTCGATGCCGATGGTGTCGTGCTTATCAAGCAGCATGGCCAGCTTCAGCTTGGTGCCCACCCCATCGGTGCCGGACACCAGCACCGGCTTCTTCATACCGGAGAAGTCCGGGGCGAACATACCGCCAAAGCCGCCCAGAGTGCCCAGCACGCCAGGGATATAGGTGGACTCCACCATGGGCTTGATGCGCTCCACAGATTCGTAGCCCGCGGTGACGTCGACGCCGGCGGCGGCGTAGGATTCCGAATGGGAGTTTTTCATGAGGTCGACCTCCAGTGTATCATTTTGGTTGGGAGCAGAAAAGATGTCACGCCTCGCCTGCTCGCGACGCGCGGCTTCCCTCCGACTCGAATTCGAAACAGACACGCTGCGCGTGTCCTCGGTTTCTCATTCTCGCTTCGGTCCATCCGCGCTGCTCCCTACGGCTCGGACGCTTCGTTATTCCTTGCCGGTCCAGCAGTAAGTACACACCTTGTCCCGGTCCAGGCCGATGGCCTCCAGCAGTCCGTCCAGGGACTGGTAGCCCAGGGAGCTGAAGTGGAGCTTCTCGCAGATGGCATGGAGCATGCACTGGCCCCGCTGGGTATTGGCGTCGGCGTACTCATCCAGGTGCTGCTGCCCCTCGTCCCCCTCCAGCTCCTGGATGGTACGGCGGGCCAGCAGCTCCATATCGGAGTTGCTCCGGGAGAAGTTCAGGTACTTGCACCCGTACATGATGGGGGGGCAGGCGGAGCGGATATGCACCTCTTTGGCGCCGCTTTCGTACAGGAAATCCACCGTCTCCCGCAGCTGGGTGCCCCGGACGATGGAGTCGTCCACGAACAAGAGCTTTTTCCCCTCGATGAGCTCGGGCACCGGGATCTGCTTCATCTTGGCCACCTGGTTGCGCACATCCTGGTTGGCGGGCATGAAGGAACGGGGCCAGGTGGGAGTGTATTTGACAAAGGGCCGGGCATAGGGCACGCCGCTTTCATTGGCGTAGCCAATGGCATGGGGCAGACCGGAGTCGGGCACCCCGGCCACATAGTCCAGGTCCTGGGCCAGGCCCCGCTCCCGGTCGGCCTTGGCCATGATGACGCCGTTCCGGTTGCGCATGACCTCCACGTTGACCCCCTCATAGCGGGAGTTGGGATAGCCGTAATAGGTCCAAAGAAAGGCGCAGATGCGCATCTTATCTCCCGGCGGGGCCAGCACCTCTTCGCTGTCGGCGGTGAGGCGCACGATCTCCCCGGGGCCCAGCTCCCGGTGGTCATCATAGCCCAGCTTATGGTAGGCGAAGGACTCGAAGGACACACAGTAGCCGTCCTCGTTCCGGCCAAGGATGACGGGAAGGCGGCCCAGGGCATCCCGGGCGGCGATGAGGGAGTCCGGCGTCAAGATCAAGATCGTGATAGAGCCATCGATGACCTCCTGGGCATGGCGGATGCCGGAGACCAAGTCCTCCTTCTGGTTGATGAGGGCGGCGGTGAGCTCGGTGGAGTTGACCTGGCCGGAGCTCATAGCCATGAACTGGTGTCCGCACTGGGCGTCATACTGCTCCACCAGCTCATCGGCGTTGTTGATGATGCCTACGGTGGTGATGGCGAAGAGCCCCAGGTGGGAGCGGACCAGCAGGGGCTGTGGGTCCGAGTCACTGATGCAGCCGATGCCGGAAGTGCCGTGAAATTCGTTCAGATCCGCTTCAAATTTGGTGCGGAAGGGGGAATTCTCGATACTGTGGATCTCCCGCTGGAACCCGTCCTTGTCATCGTGGATGACCATGCCGCCCCGGCGGGTGCCCAGGTGGGAGTGGTAGTCCACACCGAAAAAGATGTCAAGGGTCACGTCCCGCTTGGAAATGGCGCCAAAAAAACCTCCCATTGTGTCCTCCTGATCGTTATAGTAAAAAGTGGAGCGCGGAGAGCAAAAGGCTCAGGGAACAGCAGGCGGGATCGTCCGCCTAACGTATGCTCTGCGCCCTGCTTCGTGCGGTCTGCTTATTCTCCCAGCAGTCTCCGGCTCATCTCCTGGTAAGCGCCTTCCACATTGCCCAGGTCCCGGCGGAAACGGTCCTTGTCCAGCTTTTCGCCGGTCTTGACATCCCAGAAGCGGCAGGTGTCAGGGCTGATCTCATCGGCCAGGACGATCTGGCCGTCAGAGGTCTTGCCGAACTCCAGCTTGAAGTCCACCAGAGTGATGCCGCAGTCCAGCATGGTCTGCTTGAGAAGATCGTTGACGGCAAAGGCATATTTCTTGATGGTCTCGATCTCCTCAGCCGTGGCCAGCTTCAGGGCCAGAGCATGGTAAGAGTTGATGAGAGGATCGCCCAGGTCGTCATTCTTGTAGGAGAACTCGATGGTGGGCGCGTCGAACACGATGCCCTCCTCCACGCCGTAGCGCTTTGCAAAGGAACCGGCGGAGATATTGCGGATGATGACCTCCAGAGGCACGATGGAGACCTTTTTGACCAGAGTTTCACGGTCGCTGAGCTGTTCCACAAAGTGGGTGGGCACGCCGGCCTTCTCCAGCTGCTGCATAAGGTAATTGGTCATCTTGTTGTTGATGACGCCCTTGCCCACGATGGTGCCCTTCTTCTCGCCGTTGAAGGCGGTGGCATCGTCCTTGTAGTCTACGATGACCAGATCAGGGTCGTCTGTGGCAAACACTTTTTTTGCCTTGCCCTCGTAAAGCTGCTCCAGTTTCTTCATATTTCAGACTTCCTTTCCAAATTGATCGATCGTTCAGGAAAACTGCGCCCGGATCTCCTGGTCCTTGGCAGTGACATCGGCCTCCATCTGAGACTTGTGCTTGGCAAGAGCGATGTTCAAAGACGGCTCTGCGACAGCAAGGATCTGGGCCGCCAGGATCGCGGCGTTCTCTGCCCCGTCCACTGCAACACAGGCAACAGGGACGCCCTTGGGCATCTGAACCATGGACAGCAGAGAGTCCAGTCCGCCCATCATGGACGTTTTGATGGGGACCCCTATGACCGGCAGGATGGTGTAGGCCGCCAGCACACCGGCCAGATGGGCCGCCTTCCCGGCGGCTGCGATGATGACGCCGAAGCCCTCCTCCTTGGCGGTGAAGGCAAACTGTTCCGCGGCGGTAGGGGTACGGTGTGCGGACAGGATACGCACCTCGAAGGGGATGGAAAAGGCGCGCAGCCGGTCCAGACAGGGCTGCATGGTGGACAGGTCGGAATCCGAACCCATGACGACCGCTACTTTTTTCTGCATGGCTTGTCCCTCCAAATGTTATGATAATGTGTCCATCGGGCGGCAGGCCGCCTGTCGGAGACACCCTTGACGGCAAAGGAAGCGCGCGGCGTTTGCCGCGCAGGATAGACTGAGGACCGAACAGGACCATAAAAGCAGGCCGACCCCATGGGGTCAGCCTGCTTCCAAGTTATCGGCTGTGACAGGACGCAACGGTGCCGCGGCGGAACTTTGTCGCACGGTGACAGATGATCAGACCGCTCATGTGGCACACCCCTCACGTCCCAATGTATACCCATATTCTAATGTAAAAGATCCGTCAAATCAAGCATGGTTTTCAATTTCGTGATCTTACACGATCCGCCGTAGGGAAACAGTCCATTCCTTGTCAGTGTGCAAGGTCAAAACAGGCCGGTGTCCTCCAGGATGCGGGCGATCTCCCTGGCACGGTTGGACCAGGAGGCATCCTGGGCGTATTGGATCCGCCGCTCCCGCATGGCGCTGTCATCCTCATCCAGGGCCAGCTGGCACCGGCGGAGAAACCCGTTGGGATCGAAAGCGGTATAGATGACATCGGGAAAGGGCTCCGCCTGATCCGGAGAGAGCATGGTCACGATGGGCTTGCCGGTGGACAGGTACTCGTAGATGCGCCCGGGCACCACGTCGCTGCCCCGGCGGCGGCTGTGGACCAGATCGAACAGCACCTGGCAGCCGGACAGGCAGTCGGGCAGTTCAACGACGGGCACCGGACCGGCCAAAGTCACATTGGGCAGGGGAGACAGGGCCTGGAGAGCATGCTGGCTCACCCGGCCCAGCAGCAGGAAGGTCCACTGGGGGCGGCGCTGGGCGGTGTGGACCAGAGGGGCAAGCTCCAGATCGGCAGTGAGATCCCCCACCCGGGCAAAGACCGGGCGTGACAAGGCCCGGACTGCCTCCGGGGGCTCCAGGTCGTCCCGGAGGAACATCTGGGGGTTGGCCCCGTTGGGCAGCAGGGCGATGTTGTCGCTGCAGGGCAGCAGGCGCTCTCTCAGGCCGGGAGAGGCGGCAAAGACCACGTCGGCGGCGGCGGTCAGGTCGCTCTCCCAGTCCAGGGGCAGGCCATCCCATTCCCGGTGGCAGTCATAGACCAGACACCGGTAGGCCAGATGGTCCACCAAAAAGACATTTTCCGGCGTGGTGCACCAGAGCACCGGCTCACGGAAATGGTGGTGGGCCATGACCGATTGGATGCGGCGGACGACACGGGCCTGGTTGCGCCGGCGGATCCAGCTCTGGTCGGCATTGTTCAGCAGAAAAGGGGGCAGGGAGTACACCGTGATATTGGAGCGGACCCGCAGGCTGTCGGCGGTCTCCTGCCCCCGGCGGGCACCGGGGGGCTCAAAAAACAGGACCTGGGCCCCAGTCAGGCGGGCCAGGAGCTGCTGGGTCCGGTCAGGGCGCGTCTGCCATGGATCATGGGAGAGGCATACGATCTGTTTCAAGGGGATGACCTCCGGTAAAACGAGAGATGGGGTTGGAGATGGGCAGCTGCTACTTTCCTGGTCCAGTGAGCAGACGTTTGGCCTGAGCGGAGTTCTGCTGCTCCAGCAGGAGCAGGCGGCGGGCGCCCTCCTCCAGGCGGGGCCGGTCCTGCCCCCGGGCCACCGCGGTGTCCAGCTGCTCTTTGAGGATGGCCGTATCCAGCCGGTAGAAGGGGGTGTACAGGTCCTGGCCCACAGCGTCCAGGAAGGAGCTGACCTTGGGGTCGTAGACGGCACCCACCAGGGGAACGCCGTGTCCGGCGGCGAAGATCAGCGCATGCAGCCGCATGGACAGCACCACATCCATGCGGGAAAACAGGGCGATGGTGCGGCTGGAGGAAGTGCTCTCCGGGAGGATGGCATAGGGCGCTTTCGTAATATGGGCGGCCACCTGATGGGCCGCGCCGATATCCAGCCGGGCCTCGATGGGCAGAAAGACCGGGATCAGGCCATGCTTTTCATAGGCATAGTCTGCCGCCTCAGCAAAGATGGGCGCCTTTTCCTCAAAGCCGGGCCAGGGCCGTACGGCGATGCCCAGATACCGCTGGTGGGCGGGGTCCAGCCCGGCGGCCTCCAGCAGTCCATTGGCCACCTCTGGGGAGGCGGCAGGGAGGATGACTGTGGGATCGGCGGCCACGATGATCTGGGGGTGGGACACCCCCATGCCGTTGAGCTCGTCCAGGGAGGAGCGGTCCCGCAGGGTGATGACGTCCACCGCCCGGTTGATGGTGCGGCGGGCCCGCTTGCGGTTATAAGCATAGTTGATGGGCCCGATGCCGCAGCCGTACATCATGACCTTGCAGCCCACACGCTTGGCCACATCCAGGGTGTAGAGATAAAACCAGAGAGACCGCCGGCTGGTCACGTCCTGCATCAAAGAACCGCCGCCGTTGATGTATACCTGACTGTGGCTCATCCGGCGGGCAAAACCGGGTACATTGAAGGTATATACCGCG
Organism: Clostridiales bacterium; assembly: GCA_019421525.1. Taxonomy (GTDB): domain Bacteria; phylum Bacillota; class Clostridia; order Oscillospirales; family Oscillospiraceae; genus Enterenecus. The sequence goes on along the minus strand of JAHZFC010000005.1, from coordinate 26,585 downwards.
TTGACCCGGTGGCGCAGGCGGGTATCCATGGGCTTGCGGGTCATCACCCACAGGGGCAGGTCAGGGTCGATGGCCCGCAGCTCCAGCAGGATGGCCTCCAGGATGGCCTCGTCCCCGGCGTTGCCCCGGCCGTAGGCGCCGCAGATGACCACACCGTCCCGCTTCTTCCGGGGGCGCTGGTGGCGGCGCAGGATGGTCTCGTAGATCTCCAGCTGGCGCTGGATGGTCCGCTCGATGGAGAAGTCCCGGGCCGCCTTGTCCAGCAGCCGCCCGCCCAGCTTTTTCCGCAGGGCAGGGGAGGCGGCCAGGTCGGCCAGATGGCGGGAGAGGGCTTCGGCATCGCCGGGCTGGAAGAGAAAGCCGTTCACCCCGTGGTCGATGAGATGGGGAACGCCGCCCACCCGGGTGGCCACAGTGGGCAGGGCGAAGCGGGCGCCCTCTGTAAGGGCATAGGGGAAGGTCTCGGACAGGGAGGTGAGGGTGTTGACGTCCAGGGTGCCGTAAAAGCTGTCCGTATCGCTGACCCATCCGGCAAAGCACACGTCCTCCGCCACCCCCAGTTGTCCGGCCAGCGCCCTGAGGGATGCCTCCTCCGGGCCATCCCCGGCGATAAGCAGCCGTAGCTGGGGCATTTTTCCCCGGGCCAGGGCAAAGCCACGGATAAGGGTGGCGATGTCCTTGACCGGATTGAGGCGGGCGGCGATGCCCACGATGACCGCGTCCTCCGGCCAGTTCAGGCCCAGAGACTGGAGAAACTCCGCCCGGCTCAGTGCCGGGACGACAGGGGAGAAGTCCAGCCCGTTGTAGATGGAGAACAGCTGCTGGGGGTCGAATTTCCGCTGGATGAGAAGATCGACCATAGCGTCGGACACGCCGATGTGGTATGGGATGCGGCGCAGGGCGATGGTGTTGATGGTACCATAGGTCAGCCGTGACAGGGGGCGGCCCATATAGTCCAGATGATAGTCGCTGTGGACGGTGGTGACCACGGGCAGCCCGGTGGCCCGGCCCAGCATGGCGCCCATCATATTGCCCCGGGAGCCGTGGCAGTGGATGATGTCATACCCCTCCGATGCCACCATTTCCTTGAGCTGGCGGAGGGTGCGCAGGGGGTTTCGGTGGGAGATGACCTGAACGGAAATGCCAAGAGCGCGGGCCTCTTGGGTGAAGGGACCGTCCATAAAGCAGACCATGTCCGCCTGGATATGGCGGGACAGCCCCTGGAGCAGGGAGTGGACATGGGTCTTGGCCCCTCCGGTGTCCCCGCCGCTGATGAGATGGATGACTTTCATGACCGCGCCTCCAAAAAAGACTTGTCACTGAGGGAAAAATATAATACAATAGGACTCGAACACGCGCTGCGGCCTTGACCGCCGGCGCACAAAAAGCAAAACATATGCTTTATTATACATGGCTTTGACCCATGGGTCAAGGGACGGAGGCTCATATGAAACTGGTAGATGAAAAAGGCAAGCTCTTCGGAAAACTCAACATTGTGGACCTGCTGGTGATCATCGTCATCGTGGCCGCCGCGGCGCTGTTGGCATTCAAATTTCTGGGCGGAGGCTCAGTAGGCAACGGTGCGGCACCCAAGCTGATCTACACGGTCCGGGTGATGGAGGTGGACCAGGCCACCTATGAGAATGTGTGCCAATATGTGGACAGCGCCTCCGGCCTCCGGGACCAGCTCATGGCTAATGGGCAGCTGCTGGATGGGTACATCGTGGATGTGACAGCCACAGAACATGTGGCTTCTCCCAACGACGAGGTGGGGGGCGAGACCCTGGATCTGCTGTTCATCATCGAGGCCACCCCTTCGGACACGGTCCAGAATACCGTGGGCACCCAGGAGGTGCGCATCGGCAAGACGCATATCGTCAAGAGCCAGCACATCGAGTTTGAGAACGGGGTCATCATGACCTGCCAGTGGGAGACGGAATGACCGACCGATCGATGACGCACGAAAAAAGCCGGAGAGAATGAGACCTCTCCGGCTTTTCCTGCCTGTCGCGAAATGATCTTTCAGAAAGGGGGCACAGGCAATGCCTGACTGGCTCCAGTCCATAGATGAGACCGCCCTGCGCTGGATCGCGGAACATCTCCGCATCCCGGCGCTGGACGGCCTGGTGAGCGGCTTTACGAATTTGGGGAATGCCGGGATCTTGTTCATCGCGCTGGCAGTCGTCCTGCTGCTGTTCCGTTCCACCCGGCGGGCGGGGGGGACGGCGCTGACCGCAATGACCTTCGGCCTCATCATCACCAATCTGACCATCAAGCCCCTTATCAGCCGGGCGCGGCCCTGGGTGGTGATGGAGGACTTTACCACCCTGGTGACCAGCTCCGACCCCAACTCCTTCCCTTCGGGGCACACCTGCGCGGCCTTTGCCTTTGCCGTGGCGCTGTGCACGGCACTGCCCAAGGGGTGGAGATGGCTGCGGGGGGCGGCGCTGGTGCTGGCGGTGCTCATGGGGATGTCCCGGCTGTATGTGGGGGTGCACTTCCCCAGCGATGTGCTGGCCGGGGCTGTCATCGGGACGCTGTGCGGCCTGCTGGCCGGATGGGGGGTGCCCCGTTTCCTGGCCTGGGTCAAAAGCCGCCGGTCAGGTCGGACACCACCTCAGACGCCATGAGCAGTCCCGCCGCGGCGGGCACCCACATGATGCTGGCCGGTACGGAGCGGCGGCCCGGGACGGGCTGTTCGCCGCAGTCCAGCGGCTTTCTCGCGGGCTCGGGGGAAAAGACCACCTTGTGGTGGCTGATCCCCCGGGCCCGCAGTTCTTTTCGCACCACCCGGGCCAGGGGGCAGCCCTCCGTTTTAGAGATGTCGGATACCCGGAGCAGGGTGGCGTCCAGCTTGTTGGCCGTGCCCAGGGCGGAGATGATGGGCACGCCCCGGGCCAGGGCGGTCTCTATCAGGTCCAGCTTGCAGGAGACCAGGTCGATGGCGTCAACGATGTAGTCATACCGCTGGGAGAAGAACCGCTCCCGGCTGTCCGCCTCATAGCGGGCACAGATGGAGTTCAGGATGCAGGCGGGGGAGATGTCTGCCAGACGGCGGGCGGTGGCCTCCGCCTTTTCCATGCCCAGGGTGGAGTGGAGGGCGGCGGCCTGGCGGTTCAGGTTGCTGACGGAGATGGTGTCATGGTCCACCAGGGTCAGCTGTCCCACTCCGGTGCGGCACAGGGCCTCGGCGCACCAGCTTCCCACGCCCCCCAGGCCAAAGACGGCCACATGGCTGTTTTGAAGGCGTTCCATGGCCTCTGGGCCTAGGAGCATCTGGGTGCGGATAAACTGTTCCATCACAGTGTGTCACCTCCGATAGAGATAAGAGGAAGGGGGCGGGGCATCATGCCCCGCCCCCTTTGGGTTTTCCTTGGTGCTGTCAGGTGAAACAAGATCAGTCGCCAACATAGCGGGCGGCACCGGCAGCCTCAGCGGTGTAGCCCTCCTGGATGTCCTCCAGCCAGGTCGCGATCTGCTCATCCCGCAGGGCGGTGTCCGAAGTCTGCATCCAGACGGGATCGTTCTCACCCACATAGTAGATGATGTGGTAGCCCCAATAGGAGGAGGAGCTGGAGGTGTCACCCTCGTGCCGGACGATGTCCACATCACCGCTCTGACGGCTGGAATCAAAGACCCAGTCGTTGAACTCAGTAACAAAGGTTCCGTTGGCAGAGCCCTCGTACAGGCCACCGTTGGTGTTGGAGCCGGAGTCCTCAGAGTACTCGTTGGCCAGGGCGGCAAACGCATCCTCGGTCTGTTCGCCGGCCTGATACTCGGCCAGGATCTCGTTGGCCCGCTCCTCGGCGGCGGCCCAGGCCTCGTCAGTGGGCGCCACAGTGTTGCCGTCCTCGTCGGTGGTGGTCTCGGCACGGACGAGGATGTGGCGCACGTCAGCGGTGGCATCCTCGTTCAAATAGCGGTCGTGGAGCACCAGCACATAGTAGCCGGACGTGCCGTTCTCATAGATGCCGGACTGGCCGACCTCATAGCCAGCCAGCTCGTCCCGGTAGGTAGAGGTCACGGAGCTGCCCACGTTGGTCAGGTCGTCGCCGCTGTTGGTGGAGGTCAGCTCGTACTCCTCGATCAGATCGGCGATGGAGGTACCGTCCTGATACTGGTCCAGGGCGTGCTCGGCCTTGTCCTTGGCGTCGGCCAGGGCGGCCTCTTCCAGTTCGGCCACCTCGTCGTCGCTGAGCTCATTGCCGTCCTCATCGGTGGAATCCACGCTCTCGGGGGTGAAGTAGAGGAAGGAGTACTCATAGGTGTCCAGAGTGTCCTTGTTCTCGTCGTAGTAGTTCTGGATATCCTCGTCGGTGATGTCCAGGCCATCGTAGTAGTCGCTATAATAGGCGTCAGCCACCGCGGCCTTGGTGAGGATGGACTCCAGGGCGCCGGCAGTCATATACCGGCCGTACTGGGCCTTCAGGAAGGCGCCGTAGCTATAGCCATAGGAGGAGGCGGTATCCCGCAGGGAGTCGATCTGATCTTGCACAGTATCAGCCACGTCGCTGTCGGAATAGCCGTTCTCCACCGCCAGGTCATACAGGGCGGTGAGCTGGGTCAGGGTGTCCATGGCCTGTTCCAGATAATACTCCCGGTAGGTCTGGCCGCTCTCCGAGTCGTATACATCATCCCCGTTGGGCACGCTCATGCCGAGATAGCTATAGTAGGAAAAAGCGTTGTTCCAAAGGGTATGGTAATAATAGTTCACATCATTGACCGTATAGTTGGTGTCCCCGACGGTGACGGCGGTCTGTCCCCGCTGGATCAGGCCGGAGTCCCAGATCAGCAGCGCGGCAACTAAGACCACCACGACCACGCCGATGGCGGTATAGGTGCGGACCTTCCGCTTATAAGCGGCGGCCTTCTGCTGGCTCTGGGCCTCCCGCTCAGAGGGACCGGCGCCCTGCCGCTGCTTTTTTTCTCTAGATGCGCTCATGATAATCAAATCCTCTCAAGTGTTTGTGTTCATGCTGCCGGACACGACAGAAAAGCACATCATAAGATGTGCGGAACGGGGACATTATAGCACGAAGGGGTGGGGCTTGCAAGAAAAAAATCGCTTTCTGCCCAAGTTTTCAGGGAGAATTCACATTCTATCCACAAAAAAGATGGGAGAGTGTGATACTCTCCCATCAGAGCAAGTCATAAGTCCCCCGCCATGGCCGTGGAGGCCCGTTTAAAACCTGCACGAAGATGCAGGTGGGTCGCCTCCGCGCCGTTTCGTTGCTTCCAACTTCCAGCGTCCCGAAAAGGGAGCCGGGAGGCCTGCGATCCGCGGCGCGAGTATCTGGCGTCCCGTATAAAAGATGTGGGTTTAAAAGAACCTCACACGTAGTTAAAACCTGGCAGGGGGCTGGTGGTCATCCTCGAACAGCTCCCCCATGAACTGCTCGTATACGGCGTTGAGCTCCGCCTCGTCATCGATGTCGGCCAGCAGCTGCTCGCCGTTTTCCTCGATGGCCCGCAGGAGGATCAGGCCGAAGTCCTCGTCCTCTTCGTCCATGTCGGCCGGGACAAAGGCCATATAGGTGTTGTCCTGGTACTCCAGGGTGCCCAGGTGCTCCAGCTCAAAGTCGTTGCCGTCCTCGTCAGTGACGGTGATGAAATCAGAGCCGTAATCGTCGTTCATGGAAAAGCCTCCTTCGTTCCCGGTGGGAAGTTCTGTCCTTATTGTAGCCGGATCGAAGCGGAAATGCAAGGGGGTGGAGGTGGTTTTCTGTGACTAACTTTTTGTCGAACGGAGAGCCAAGGCAGCCCAGGTGCCGAAGGGTGGACAAAGAACACAAGATATGGTATACTGACCCTGCTCTATTTCAAAGGCAGCAACAAAGATCGCAACAAAGGAATTGACCCCGGAGGTGTAATATGTCTCAAATCAATGGACCCAGGCGCGGTCACCGCACCGAGGGCAAACGGGTGGCGCAGACGCCCCGCCAGGACAGCGGGGAGCGCAGGATGCCCCGGCGACAGACCAGGAAACGCTCGGTGGGAGCCACCATCGCGCTGCGCTTTTTCCAGACGCTGGGCACCCTGCTGATCATCGGCGTGGTCACCGGCGCGTTCCTGCTGTGCTACGCCGTGGTCTATATCCAGACATCCATCATGCCCAATACCCACCTTGACCTTTCGGCCTATACCCTGAACGAGAATTCCGTCATTTATTATACCGACCCCGACACCGGACTATACACGGAGCTGACCACCCTGGTGGGCGAATCCAACAGCGAGTGGGTGGACATCGAGGATATCCCCCAGGACCTGATCGACGCTGTGGTAGCCATCGAGGACAAGCGGTTCTGGACCCACAACGGGGTGGACTGGCGGCGCACAGGGGGCGCGGTGCTCAACATGTTCTTCGGCATGCGGGATACCTTCGGCGGATCCACCATCACCCAGCAGTTGGTGAAAAACGTGACCCAGAACGACGACGTGACGGTGAAGCGGAAGATCCAGGAGATCTTCACCGCCCTGGAGCTGGAAAAGAACTATGAAAAAGAGGACATCCTGGAGATGTACCTCAATATCATCTACCTGGGCAGCGGCTGCAACGGCGTCCAGGCCGCGGCTCAGAAATATTTCGGCAAGGACGTGTCCGAGCTGTCCCTGGCCGAGTGCGCCTCTCTGGCGGGCATCACCAACAACCCGTCCCTGTACAGCCCCAACTCCTCGGTGGAGGTCACCCGGTACCAGTGCTCCAGCTGTGAGAGCTGGACCAACACCCAGACCAACGCCTGCCCCAACTGCGGCGAGGTGGGCACTTTGGGCGAAGGAGTCGTCTGGACCGCAAAGGACTACAACAAGGCCCGGCAGGAGACCATTTTGGCCGAGATGCTGGATGCCGACGGCTCCAATGGTGTGAGCTATATCACCCAGGAGGAGTATGACGCGGCAGTGGCCGAGGAGCTGCAGTTCGTGGACAACACCAGCGACGAGGACGGCGACGGCGTGGCGGACTCCTCCAACATCTACTCCTGGTATGTGGAGACGGTGATCTCTGAGGTCCGGGATGACCTGGTGGAGCAGACCGGCATGAGCACAGACTATGTCATGCAGATGATCTATGGCGGCGGCCTGTCCATCTACTGCAACTATGACCCGGTCGCCCAGGCTGCGGTGGACGCGGCCTACGAGGACCGGGGCAATCTGGACAACAAGGTGTCCAGCGACGGATATCCCATCAAATCGGCAATCACCGTAGTGGATAACGAGACGGGAGCTGTGGTGGCCATCGCCGGAGATATGGGGCAAAAGACGGCGAACCGAATCTTCAACTATGCCACAACGCCCTTCCAGCCCGGCTCCTCCTTCAAGCCTCTGGCGGTCTATGCTCCGGCGCTGGAGATGGGGCTCATCACCCCAGCCACGGTGCTGGACGACAACCCGGTGGACCTGGACGGCAGCGCCTGGCCCAAAAATGACCAGAACAATTACCTGGGCCTGATGACGGTGCGCCAGGGCGTGGCCCAGTCCCGGAACACCATTGCCCTGCGTACCCTGCGGCGGGTGGGGACGGAGGCATCCTTCCAGTTCCTCACCGATCGGTTCGGCATCACCTCTTTGGAGGAGGGGCGGTACAACGACGCGGGAGAGTGGAAGACGGATATCGCCGAGGCCCCCCTGTCCATGGGCGGTCTGACCGACGGCGTATCCACCTTTGAGATGGCGGCGGCCTACGCCACCTTCCCCCGGGGCGGCGTCTATACAGAGCCCACCACCTACACCCAGGTGGTAGACCGGAACGGTGAGGTGCTTCTGGATAACGCTTTGGAGGACAATACCAGGACGGTGCTCAAGGAAGGGACAGCATACTATATGAATGAGATGCTGACCTATGCTGTCCAAAGCGGTACTGGTACTCCTGCGAAGATCTCCGGCATGACGGTGGCCGGTAAGACGGGTACCACCAACGACAACTATGCCCGCTGGTTCGCCGGCTACACCCCCTATTACACCGCGGTGGTCTGGGTGGGCTATGAGTATAACCGGGAGATCACCGGTTTTCGGACCAACCCTGCTGTCACCATGTGGAAGACAGCTATGACGACCCTCCACGAGGGGCTGGAGGACAAGGAGTTTGCCACCAGTGATGTGGAGACAGAGCGGGCGAGCATCTGCCTGGACTGCGGCAGGCTTGCCGTGTCCGGCATGTGCGACGCGGACAGCCGGGGCAGCCGGGTCCAGACCTTCACCTTTGTGAAGGGAGACGTTCCGGTGGAGTCCTGTGACTGCCATGTGCCGGTGGAGGTCTGTACCGGGGACGTTGTGACGAATGAGGACGGCTCTACCAGTGTCCAGTATCACTTGGCCGGGGAGTTCTGCCCGGAGGAGACCCGCCAGACCGTCTATGTGGTGGACTATGACCGGGAGCTGGCCCCTGGTATCGGCGCCAGCCAGATCCAGGACTACACGGCGCTGAAGTCCTACTACGACACGCTGACTGTGTGTACCATCCATGACGGGACGCAGCCTGATCCGGAGCCCTCGGAGTCCGGCGGGAGCGACCGGCCTGACTGGTGGCCGCCCGACTGGTGGTGGCCTGGCGAGAGCGATGACCCGACGGTGTCCCAGGATCCGACACAGAGGAGACCCCGTCTGCGGAGCCGACGCCGGAGGTCTCGCCTGATCCGTCGGCCTCATCAGATCCGGGAACATCCCCATCCCAATAACAGAGCGGTCCAATGGCCCCGGAGCCCAGCTTGGGCTCTGGGGCTGTTTTTTGAAAAGAAGACGAAACTTCTTTTTCCCTCTTTGAGCATTTTGCCGGGGGATCTTGAAAAAAAGAAAAGAAAAAACAGCGGATCTGCGGTTGCGTGATGTGCGCCTGCATGATACAATGGACCGCAGTACAGAGACAAAAGGCGGTACACCGCCATATCGTGAAGATAGGAAGTGATCGTATGCCCCAAGCGCCCAAGTATTATATCGTAGAATCGAGCGCTCTGCCTGATATTTATTTGAAGGTCGCGGAGGCCAAACGGCTGCTGGAGACTGGCGAGGTGGCCACCGTCAATGCTGCCACCCAGCGGGTGGGTATCAGCCGCAGTGCATTTTACAAGTATCGGGATGCCATCCGCCCCTTCCAGGACATGCTGCACGGCCGGATCGTGACCGTACAGATCATGCTCCGAGACGAGCCGGGCGGCCTTTCCCTGGTGCTCAATCTCCTGGCGGAGATGGGGGCGAATATCCTGACCATCAACCAGGCCATCCCCGGCGGCGGAAGTGCC
>JAHZFC010000005.1:12809-17342 GCA_019421525.1 Clostridiales bacterium | reverse complement strand
GACATTGGAGGACTTGTTGGAGGCCATCGGCCGGACGAAGGGCGTGATCCGCTGCAACGTGCTGGCGGGCTGACAAGACAGAATATTTCGTTTGAGGTGAGACTATGGTCAATGTGGCGATCTTAGGCTTTGGCACTGTCGGGTCCGGTGTGGCCGAGGTGTTGACGGGACATGAGGACAGCATCTCCCGTAAGCTTGACGACTTTATCAAGCTGAAATATATCCTGGATGTGCGGGACTTCCCGGACAGCTCCTTCGCGGACCGTTTCGTGAAGGACTTTTCCGTGATCGAGGCTGACCCCGAGGTGGACATCGTGGTGGAGACCATCGGCGGGGCTGGTGTGGCCCTGGACTTTACCCGCCGGGCGCTGGAGGCGGGCAAGAGCGTGGTCACCTCCAACAAGGAGCTGGTGGCCACCCATGGCTATGACCTGCTCCAGCTGGCCAAGAGCAAGGGGGTCAGCTACCTGTTTGAGGCCAGCGTAGGCGGCGGCATCCCCATCATCCGGCCCCTGTCCCAGTGCCTGGCGGCCAATGATATTTTGGAGATCTATGGCATCCTCAACGGCACCACCAACTATATCCTGACCCGGATGATCCAGGCGGGCCTGCCCTTCGAGACGGCGCTGAAGGAGGCCCAAGACAACGGCTATGCGGAGCGGGACCCCTCAGCCGACATCGAGGGACACGACGCCTGCCGGAAGATCTGCATCCTGGCGGCCATCGCCTTTGGACGGCACGTCTATCCAGAGCAGGTGCCCACCGAGGGCATCACCGGGGTGACCCTCGCAGATGTGGACTACGCGGAGGCGGCAGGGAAGAAGATCAAGCTGCTGGGCCGGGCCAAGCGGATGGACAATGGCAAGATCTGCGCTTATGTGGCGCCCCATCTTCTGGACGCATCCCACCCTCTGGCTGGGGTGGACGACGTGTTTAACGGCATCTCCGTCCGGGGAGACGCCATCGGCGATGTGATGTTCTATGGCCGGGGAGCGGGTAAGCTGCCCACCGCCTCCGCTGTGGTGGGCGACGTCATCGACGCGGCAAAGCATATTGACAGCCGGAAATATCTGGACTGGGCGCCTGGCGGACCGGATGTGGTGTGCCCGCTGGAGGCCCTCAAGAGCTGCTGGTATGTCCGGGCGGAGGCATCCGCCGACGAGCTTCGGCAGGCTCTGGGCGGCGTGAAGCTGTTGGCTCGGCCGGGCTCTGCTGCCGGGGAGGCGGCCTGCCTGACGGAGGATGCCATGAGCCGGGAGGAGCTGGACGGCAAGCTGGCGGGCATCCGGTGCCTGTCTGTGTTCCGCCTGCTCAACTGACAGGCCGGGGGCGCATACCATGTAATGTGGATACCATCCGAAGGGATTGAGGATACATGTCACTCATTGTACAAAAATTCGGCGGAAGTTCCGTTGCGGACGCGGATAAGATCCGCAACGTGGCCCGCATCATCACCGATACGTATAAGCAGGGGCACGACGTGGTGGCGGTGCTGTCCGCTCAAGGGGATACCACTGACGACCTGATCGAAAAGGCGGCGGAGATCAACCCCTCTGCCTCCAAGCGGGAGATGGATATGCTGTTGTCCACCGGAGAGCAGATCTCCTGCTCTCTGTGTGCCATGGCGATCGAGGCGCTGGGCTGCCCGGTGGTCTCCCTCACCGGCTGGCAGGCGGGCTTCCGGACCAACTCCGGCTATGGCAACGCCCGTATCAAACGGGTCAAGACCGACCGGCTGGAGAAGGAGTTGGACCAGCGGCGCATCGTCATCGTCACCGGCTTCCAGGGCATCAACAAATACTACGACATCACCACCCTGGGGCGGGGAGGCTCTGACACCTCCGCCGTGGCATTGGCCGCGTCGCTCCACGCAGATCTGTGCCAGATCTACACCGATGTGGACGGGGTATATACCGCGGACCCCCGTCTTGTCCCCAATGCGCGGAAGCTGGATGAGATCACCTATGACGAGATGCTGGAGCTGGCCACTTTAGGGGCCCAGGTGCTCCACAACCGCTCAGTGGAGATGGCCAAGCGTTACAGCGTGGACCTGGAGGTGCTGTCCAGCTTTTCTGGAAAGCCCGGTACGAAAGTCAAGGAGGTAGTCAAGACCATGGAAAGATCGCACATCAGCGGCGTGGCCCGGGATAAGAACATCGCACGTTTGGCTCTGGTGGGCCTGGAGGACACGCCGGGCATCGCCTTTAAGATCTTCTCCCTGCTGGCCCGCAACAATGTCAATGTGGACATCATCCTTCAGTCCATCGGCCGCAGCGAGACGAAGGACATCAGCTTCACTGTGGCTAAGGGGGACATGGAGCTGGCACAAAAGCTCTTGGAGGACAACCGGGATGCCATCCGCTTTGACCACATCGACGTGTCAGACAACATCGCCAAGGTCTCTATCGTGGGCGCTGGTATGGTCAATAACCCCGGCGTTGCCGCCACCATGTTCGAGGCGCTGTTCAGCGCCGGCATCAATATCAGCATGATCTCCACCAGCGAGATCAAGGTGTCCGTCCTGGTGGACATCGAGGATGCGGACCGTGCGGTGCAGGTCATCCACGAGCGTTTCTATGACGAGTTCGGCGACGTACAGTGACCAGATGTGAGACATGAAGAAAGGCCCACAGTCCGGGACAGGTCCTTTTTCCTGTCCTTCCTGGAGCTGGAGCGGCACATGTGAAGACGATGACAAAATGAAGACCGCCCGCGCTTGCTGTGCAAGCGCGGGCGGTCCTGCTTGTTTCTTAGGCCTTCATCCAGTCCAGACCGGGCCAGTTGTCGCAGGGGACATTCTCCTGGGGCGCGCCGGGAGTGGACCGGCCAGCACAGATCTGGTCTTTCAAAAGCTCCATCAGAGCCTGTGCGATCTCCGGCTGCTCGTCGTACAGATTGTACTGCTCTACTATATCGCTATCCAGGCGGTATAGCTGATAGGGAGGCAGAGTGAGGTCTGTACAGGGCGGGCGCATCCCGCCGGAGGCTCGGCACAGCTCCAGCTTCCAGGGGCCCTTGCGGATGGAGAAGGAGCCGTCGGCACAGTGGTGGACGATGGTGTCCCGGACTGGGGCATCCCCGCCCTCCAGCAGAGGGAGCAGCGAGACGGAATCCTCTCCCGCCCCATCGCCGTACTCCGCCCCAGTGATCTGGGCAAAGGTGGCAAACAGGTCGGTCAGACAGGCTGTCTGGGTGCACACAGTCCCGGCGGGGATGTGGCCGGGCCAGCGGATGACAAAGGGGATGCGGTGGCCACCCTCCCAGATATCCGCCTTCCAGCCCCTGTAGATAGAGCTGGGATTGTGCCCTCCTGCAATGAGCTGGGGGAAATTGGCTACCGGGGAGCAGCCATTGTCGCTGGTGAAGATCACGATGCTGTTGTCCGCGATGCCGGTCTCCTCCAGCTTGGCCATGAGCCTGCCCACGAAGTCGTCCACCTGGAGGACGAAGTCAGCGTAGGCGTTCAGGCCAGACCTGCCCTGGAACTCCGGCGCGGGCACCAGGGGGCCGTGGACGGCCAGGGTGGGATAGTAGAGGAAGAAGGGCTCCTCCCCGCCGGCGTACTGTTCCACCAGGGAGAGCACCTTGGCGTCCATCTCGGGCACCATGGCGGCGGGGTCGAAGCCGGGCTCCGCGGGACCGTACTCCACATCGAAGGGCTGGTCTGGGCCGTGGCGGACCAGGCCCTTTACGCCGGTCATATGGTCCGGCGGGGTGAGCACCCGATCGTTCTCGATACGGACGAAGGGGGGCTGGTCCAGGGAGGCGGGCATACCGTAGAAATAGTCAAATCCGTGCTGGTTGGGGCCGTCGGTGATGGGAGCTGTGAAGTCGATGCCCGCAAAGCAGCGGTCCTGGTCCACATTGGGATCCTGATAGGTGGCGGGCAGCTCATAGCCGTCTTTGGTCTGCCAGCCCAGGCCCAGGTGCCACTTGCCCACGCAGGCGGTGCGGTAGCCCCGGCTCTTGAGCAGGGTGGCCAGGGTCTCCCGCCCAGGCTCCAGCAGGGGGAAGGACTGGCCGGGGAGCACCGAGGACTTGAGGCGGGACCGCCAGTTGTACCGCCCGGTGAGCAGACCGTACCGGGAGGGGGTGCACAGGGCGGAGGAGGAATGGCAGTCGGTCAGCCGCATGCCCTGGGCCGCCAGCTGGTCCAGATGCCCGGTGTGGATGCCGGAGGCCGGATCCATACAGGACAGGTCCCCATAGCCCAGGTCGTCGGCCAAAATTAGGATGATGTTCGGAGTAGACGCGTGGTTCATTTCAGATGACCTCCCAGCAGTCCGCCGTCAGACCAGTCCGGCCACAGGTGCCAGCAGCCAGGCGGCGGGGATGAAGATGATGGTCCAGATGACCGTGATGATCACGTTGGGGACGGCAAAGTCCCGGATGTTCAGGTAGCCGCCGGAATTGGCGCTGACCACAAGATACTGAGGCTGGACCGGCTGGAGCTGCGTCCAGTTGACCACATGGAACATGACCATAGGCAGGAACGCCGTGGCGTAGCCGGCAATCACCAGGACCAGCGGCAGC
>JAHZFC010000005.1:4761-12799 GCA_019421525.1 Clostridiales bacterium | reverse complement strand
CCACCGAGATAGCCCAGACGCTGGGGATGAGCATGACTGCGGCGCCCGCGCCGGGGACGATGATGTTGCCGATGTGGGCGATCAGGATGGTGATCAGCATCAGCAGGAACAGGTTATCGGTCTGGAACCAGCCAAACAACGTGCTGGCCAGCCAGTCCCCGAGCCCGGTGCTGGTGATGGCACCGGCAAAGCCCATGAAGAATGCCATTTGGATGCACATGTCCCAGTTGGTGTTGGCCTGGATGTCCTGGAAGGTGATCAGGCCGATCTTTGGCATGATCATGATCCCCATGTAGACGATAGCCACAGTGGCGGGCTTGATGCCCCACAGCATATCACCGACCCAGAAGAACAAGATCATGGTCACCAAGATGACGATGTAACGGACCTCCTCAGCGTCTATCTTACCCAGTTCCTTCAGCCGCTGGTCCACCACTTCCCGGGGGAGCACCTTTCCGGTCTTACCGATCTTGAACCATTTGCACAGGAAGATCCAGGCCGGCACGATCATGATCAGCCCGATGGGCACGCCGAACATTGCCCACTGGCCATAGGAGACCGCTGCGGTACCGTTGCTGACCTGATCGATAGCCTCAGCGGCCGCTGCAGCCGTGGCCGAGGATGAGATGAATGCCAGACCGCCGCCGGCACCCGACCAGACCAACCCAAGGAACATAGCTTTGCCCATATTGCTCTTCCCCGGCTCTTCTCCCAATTCCTTGAGCACACTGAGGATCACAGGGCAGACGGCCAGAAGCGCGGGGATATTCACGATCAGAGCCACGATGACAAAGCCGACGATCATGATAGCCAATACCAGCAGCTGGGGCGTACGTCCCATATACTTCATCAGGAAATAGGCCATCCGGGGACCGATCTTGGTCCGGGTCATGCCCATCCCCACAGCTCCCAAGCCAAGGACCACGAAGAAGGGGGATGTACCGAATGCCTGGAGAAATTCGTTTTGGGTCAATACCCCGGTGAGGATGATCAGGGCCGCGAATATCATACTGATCAGTGCCGATGGCAGGCAATTGGAGATCAGCGCAACGATGACCCATCCCAGGATCGCCAAGGCCTTTTGTCCCTCTACGCTCAGCCCGGCAATGGGGATGACCCGGAGGACGATATAGACCGCGATCGAGACCAGGAGCCAAATGATCTGCTTTTTTGTCAGCGGTGACGGTCGGGAATACGGCTTTTCCATAAACAAGACCCCTCTCTGATGATTTGTGGAGTTTTTGCCGATCACCTAGCTAGGATGTTGATCTTATTGTATCAGAATAAATCGGGATATGTACAGTAAAAGCTCGCTATAACGCCATTGCTTTTGGCTATATTGACAAAAAACACAGGGAGAACAGGTTCCATTTTCCACAGGACTCTGGTATAATCACCTTAAAGCGGATCGGACCATGACATCAAGGACGGGGGAGTGACCGCGATGCGCCTCATACAGCTGGAATATCTGTTAGCGCTCAAAAAATATGGTTCAGTCTCTGCCGCTGCAGAGCATCTGTTCGTGGCTCAGCCCACCATCAGCATCGCCATCAAAGACCTGGAACGGGAGCTGAACTATCCCCTGATCATCCGCAGCAACCGCGGTATCTCGTTTACGCAGCAGGGCGAACTGGTCGTGGAAAAGGCGGGGCAGATGCTCGACCTGGCGGAGGATATCCGCCGGGGAAATGCCGGCGGCAGTCAGGGGTTGTCCGGAGAGGTGATGCTGGCGTGCACGCCGCCCTATTGCAAGTCAGTGGGGCTGGATGTGCTGCGCCGGATCGGCGAGGAGCATCCCGGGATAGAACTGCATCTGGTGTCCTCAGACTCCGCAGCCACGATCCAGATGGTGTACGATGGAGCGTTCCACCTCGGCGTGATCCACATGGACGATATCGACCAGTTCTACTTGAAGAAGAAGGTGGAGAGGAAACAGCTCTGCTACGGCGAACTGTTTGAAGACACCATGTATGCCACTGTCCGTGAGGGCCATCCCCTGGCCGGGCGCCGGGATCTGCACATGAGCGATCTGCTGGACTATCCTTATGTCACTCCTGACCGCACAGTGAACCGCAGCCTGTTCGAATTCTATCAGAGCGAACAGAAGCGGGGACGGGTCTTTTACATCAGCGACGTGTGCGCCCTGCGCAGCTTCATGTATCAGGAGGACGCAGTGGCCGTCATCCCCCGGCACTCTCTGGTCCACGGGAACCAGTTGTTCCGTCAGCCTTTGGTGCCGATAGAGGTGGCGGAGCTGGAACACCGCTGTCAGATGGGCTGGGTCGCCCGGAGCACCGCGGACCCGGCGGTAGAAAAGGTGTTGGAATTTCTCATTGCCAGGGGCGGCCAGGTCGAAGTGGACTGAGTTCTATCCCAAAGTCCATATGGGGAACGGCCGGCGTCCGCGATGCGGACGCCGGCCGTTCCTTCGTGATATCCACTCTGTATCCCCAAAGAGGTCCGCCAGTCTGGTATATCCTCATCTCACGCCGTAAGATTCCGGGCAATGTTGACGATAGACAGAGCCAGCACCAACAGCTGGACGGCGTTGAACGCCTTGTCCACCGTCTGCTCCTGGAGCTTCTTGTTCAGGCTGGCCCCGATGAAGCCGCCGGCGATGGCCCCCACCACCATCACCGGGAGGATGGACAGGTCATACACCGCAAACCCGGTGGTCAGAGCCACGCTGCTCAGCTTGGAGATCTGGGAGAACAGGATGGTGACGATGGAGCACACGGTGGCAGATTTGGTGTCATACCCGAACAGGTAGATGATGAGCGCCACGTTGATGGGGCCGCCGCCGATCCCCAGGAAGGAGGAGCACACCCCCAAAAACACGCCCACCAGCACGGACGGCACCAGCCCATGGAGGGACAGGCTCCTGATGTGGCTCTTGTTGCGCATGTAAAGGAACACAGCCAGGATCAGCACCGCCAGCACTCCGTTCTGCACCACGGTGACCAGGTTCTTGGGTGCAGAGCCCACGATCAGCTGGAGCAGCCACTGGCCCAGCAGACCGCCCCCCACGCTGCCCAAGGCCAGAGGGATGGCCATGGCGAAGTCGATCTTGGTCTTTTGGGCCATCTGCTTGCCCACCGATACCACAGACATGGCGAACACAGTGACCGAGGACAGCACACCGATGGTCTCCACATCAAAGCCGCCCAGCAGGTCCATCAGCGGCTTGATGATGACGCCGCCCCCCATCCCCGTGAGGGAACCCACCGTGGTGGCCCCGATGGCGATGAGAAAATATAACACATACAGCATAGAGCTTGCCTCCTCCGATCATATCCTCACCATCATATCACAGTCCTGTCCCCCAATGCAAGGGGCTGCGGGACCTCCCGGATGGGAGGTCCCGCAGATCGTCTCAGTCCGCCTGCTGGAGCCAGCCCAGACCGGGCCAGTTCTCGCAGGGATAGTTCTCCTGGGGCGCGCCGGGGGTGGAGCGGCCGGTGACGATGTACTCGGTGAGCACCGTGCGCAGCTCGTCCACGATGTCCGGGTGGGCCTCACACACGTTGACCGTCTCTCCCTCGTCCTTCTCCAGATCATACAGCTGGACAGGGGGCAGGCCGGCGGTGTCCTTTCCCTCCACCGGGAAATTGAAGCTTCCGGAGCCAGCGCACATCTCCAGCTTCCAGGGGCCCTTGCGGATGGAGAAGCAGCCAAACAGGGAGTGGTGGACCGTATACTCCCGCACTGGCTCATCGCTGCCCAGCCACAGGGGCAGATCGGAGATGGAGTCCTCCCCCGCGTCGTCGCCATAGGTCTGGCCGGTGAGCTCGGCAAAGGTGGCCAGCATATCCACCAGGCAGACGGTCTGCCCGCAGGTGGTGCCGGCCGGGATGTGGCCGGGCCAGCGCACGATGAACGGCACCCGGTGGCCCCCCTCCCAGATGTCCGCCTTGGCGCCCCGGTACTGGGCGCTGGGGTAATGGCCCTGGGCCTGGAGGGCGGGGATATCCGCGATGGTGGAACAGCCGTTGTCGCTGGTGAAGATCAGGATGGTGTCGTCCGCGATGCCCGTCTCTTCCAGCTTATCCATCAGCCGGCCCACAAAGACGTCCATCTGCATGACGAAGTCGCCATAGGCGCCGATGGCTGATTTGCCTTTGAACTCCGGCGCGGGGGCCAGGGGGCTGTGGACGGCCAGGGAGGGGTAGTAGAGGAAGAAGGGCTGGTCCCCCTTGGCATACTCCTCCACCAGCTCCAGCACCTTCTCGTCGCAGCGGGGCACTGCGGTGTCGAACTCAAAATCCGCGGCTGCCGGCCCCCGGTCTCCCTTGTACATGGAGTCGGGGAAGGAGTGGTTGCAGTCGTCATCCCCCAGGGTCTTGGTGGGATGACAGGTGGGCAGGTCGTTCTCCAGGAACACATAGGGCGGCTGGTCCAGGGAGGCCGTCAGGCCGAAGAAGTAGTCGAAGCCCTTGGCGTTAGGCCCGTTCTGGATGGGCTTATCATAGTCCAGCCCCCAATCGGGCAGGGGGGAGACCTTGTTGAACACATCGTCATTGAGCACGGTGTCCGGGTCGGCCTTCTGCCAGTCCATCCCCAGGTGCCACTTGCCCACGCAGGCGGTGCGGTAGCCCGCCCGGCGCATAAGCTCGGCGATGGTCAGCCGTCCGTCCTCGATGAGGTGGGGGGCCGTACCGGCCAGCACCGTCCGCTTCAGG
The DNA here is from genome assembly GCA_019421525.1 of Clostridiales bacterium. Taxonomy (GTDB): domain Bacteria; phylum Bacillota; class Clostridia; order Oscillospirales; family Oscillospiraceae; genus Enterenecus. The sequence goes on along the minus strand of JAHZFC010000005.1, from coordinate 8,120 downwards.
CGGGAGCGCCAGTTGTACCGCCCGGTCATCAGCGCGTACCGGGAGGGGGAGCATACCGCGGACGAGGCGTGGCAGTCGGTGAACCGCCGGCCCTGCTGGGCCAGACGTTCCAGGTTCGGGGTGGGGATCTTCGACTGGGGGTTGAAGCAGGACACATCGCCGTAGCCCAGGTCGTCGATCAGGACAAGGATCACATTGGGATTTTTCATAGCCGCTCCTTTCACGATCAGAAGATCAGGTTGCACCACAGGTAGCCAACCGTGGCGGCAAACACGCCGCAGACCACGCAGATCACCGCGCCGTACTTATACAAAAAGCCATTGGTCACGTTCTCATTGCTGAACATGATGCCGGTGACAAAGGAGGCGCTGGGCAGCATCACCGCGTAGTGGGTGGCCAGGGCGATCAGCACCGTCATGGCAGCCAGGTTCACGCCCTCGCCAGCCATGGCGCCCACGATAGGCATCAGGATGCCGATGACCACCAGGTTCTGGGACACGTTGGTGAGGATCACGCCGATCACGATGATGATCAGAGAGAAGATGAACACGCTCTTGCCCTCCAGCACAGGGGAGAGCACATTGGTAAGGGTGGTCATGATGCCGGAGTCGGCACCGCTGATGGCGTTGCCCAGGGGCATCAGAAGCGCCACCATGAACACGGTGCCCCACTGGATGTTTTTGGAGGCAGCCTCCTGGATGTTCAGCAGGGGCGCGCCGTCCACCCTGATCAAAGCCAGGGCCAGGATGACCACAGCGCAGCCGCCGAACAGTCCCAGGTTGCTCATGAAGGAGGTCAGGCCCCACTCAGCGGGCAGCAGGTAGGGGGCGAACAGGATCAGCAGCAGCGCCAGCATGGCGATCATCACGATGACCTGCCGGCGGCCCAGTTTCAGGGCGGACTGGTCGGCGATGGTCACATCGATGGCCTTGAAGGGAGTGATATCCGGCTTGAACACGAACTTGCACAGCAGGGTGTAGATGCCCACCGAGGCCAGCATCAGGGGTACCAGGGCGATGACGTACTGCACGGCGTTCATGCTCTCACCGGCAATGGCCTGGTAATTGGCAAAGACGGTGATGCCATTGGAGGTCAGCATGGGCAGGGACACAACGCCCAGGCCGGCGGAAAAGGTCACGCCCAGGATCATGAACTGTGACCAGCGGCAGTTGTGGGGCTGGTGGAAATTGTCGCAGGTGGCATAGACAATGTCCCAGAAGATCAGCAGCGCCGGGAAGGGGGATACGATCGCCACGATGAAGGCGCCCAGAAGGATGAAGAAGGAGAAGAGCCAGGGACGGCCCTTTACCACCTTGCGGGAGATGATCCAGTTGGCGAAGAACTTTGTGACGCCCTCTTTGGCCAGGGCGTACATGATGATCTGGATAAAGATGACGCCCCAGATCATGGGAGTGCCAAGGGCGCTGGCCACCACTTGACCCATGACGCCGATGATGCCCAAGGCCACGATGCCTGCCAGGGCGGCCCACATGGTGCCCACGGTGGCAAAGCCGTAGATCACGCCTACCAGTACGCCGATAGACTGCATCCCGTAGCGGGTGATCTCACCCACCGTTGGGATGAAGCTGAAGCAAAACATGATCAGTACAGTGATCGCGAAGTGCAGATACCAGAGTCCTGATTTTTTGGTGCTCATTACCATTCCTCCTAATCGATCCAAAACTCTCTTTTGCCCGGACGCGTCCTCCAAAGCACTCCCATTATACCGGAAGAGGTCCGTCACACAAAACGATGGATATGGATCCCATCATCACAGATCGGAATGGATATCCGCAGTTGCACCCCTATTTTTAGAGAAGGAAGGAGGACTGCATCTAAAAATGCCCCGGGATCTTCCCTTGATCTTGGTCGGATCGACTGATCTCTCCCTGCGCGCAAAATGGTAAGATTCCCAAAAAGAATCGCCTCTTTGTGTAAACGGTTGCGCAAAGCCGCTTGATGCGCTAAAATATTTGGCAGGACACACAAAAAGGAGGCGCGGGCCCATGACCACGCAGCAGATCCGGTTTTTTCTGGAGGCGGCGGCTTGCCTTAACTTTACCGAGGCGGCCAAGCGTCTGTTCGTCGCCCAGTCCACCCTGAGCAAACAGATCGCCCTGCTGGAGGACGAACTGGGACTCAAGCTGTTTTACCGCAACAACCGCACAGTGGGCCTGACGCCTGCGGGAAGCCTTCTTCGCGGAGAGATGGAAAAGGCAGAGCACCGCCTGACCCAGGCCATCGACCGTGCCCGCCATGTGGACCGCGGGCTGGACGGGGCCCTGTCTGTGGGCGTTCTGGACATCATAGATCCCTCTCTTTTTGTCTCTCCACTGCTCAAGCTCTTCCAGGCCAGGTATCCCAGAGTGGAGCTGTCCGTCTCCTTCTGCGGCTTTTCCAAGCTTCGGGAAGGGCTGGAGAAGGGCCTGCTGGATGTCGGCTTTGGGAAGGAATTCGACCTGTTCTCCCTGCCCGGCCTGGAGGGCATGGACGTCTACCAGAACTCTCCCTCTATCCTGATGCCCTCCCGCCATCCTCTGGCCACGGCCGACCGGCTGGAGGTATCCCAGCTCAAGGACGAGCAGTTCGTGGTGCTCAGCCAAGATGAGTGCGGTGCCTCCGTTCATACACTGGTGGACCTGTGCGGCAAAGACGGTTTCTACCCCAGGATATCCCGGTATGTGGACTCCAACGCCGACCGGGTGTATGCGGTGGCGCTGGGCTATGGGGTATCGATCATCGACCTGGAATTTCCCATCCCCAGCTGGGCCGACCTGGTCACAGTCCCTCTCTACTCCCGGGCCAGCGGAGTCTTTCAGGGGATCCACGTCCGCATGGTCTGGCCCCGCTCCCGCACCGATCCGTCTATCCGCCTGCTGACCGCCTTGGCCAGACAGCTGATCCAGAGCGGGGAGGGAGACAGACCGTAGCTTCATGGAACTGGAGCGGCAGCGCCTGCGGCCATGGATGTCGCGGGAGACCGCCCCTCCGCGCTCCCGCCAGGAGGGGGCGCCGCCCAGTTATACGTCGCCTCAGTTTGTCAAAAGGGCCTTGCAGAGTTCGCGCCATCCGGCGCGAAGAGATCCAAATCTGTTTTCGGCCGCGACATGTGCGTGGCTGAAAACACTTCTCAGCCCGCAAACGTGCGAACGGACCGTCTCTGACGGACAGAGAGTGCGCTGCAGCAGGCTGTTTTCGCCGGGGATGGGGCTTTGTCCCCGGCGAGAGATCGTCGAAAACACTTTTCGACAGTCTCAGGCGGCCGGCAGCATACAGCTGCCGGCCGCCTGGCTTTTATCGCTGTTTTCTTGAGGGAGAAACAGTCCCGTCCTTATTTTTTTCGGAAGCAGAAGGTGAGG
>JAHZFC010000005.1:2438-4751 GCA_019421525.1 Clostridiales bacterium | reverse complement strand
CCAGATACAATGTGATGCACGCGCCGGTGGACGAGCCGATGTAATAGCTGGTCAGCAGGCCCGCCACTCCGGCCGCCACGGCGGCCACTAGGGACAGCAGGTGGTACTGCCACATATTTTTGGCCAGGTTCCGGGCTGCGGCGGCGGGGAGGACCAGCAGGGAGTTGATGACCAGCAGGCCCACCCAGGTCATGGACACGGTTTTTAATGATACGGCGGCCACCGAGAACAGCGCATCCTGCCAGAAGATGTTGATGCCCCGGCTGTCCGCCAGGGCGGGGTGGACGGCGGACAGCATCAGCTTGTTGTAGGAGAGCCCCCACAGCAGGAGGACCGCCAGTAAGATCAGGGCCAGGACGGCGATCTTTCCCGGGGTCACCGACAGGATGTCGCCGATGAGATAGGAGTTGAACTTAGTGAAGGAGCCGCCTCCAAAGGTCGCGATGAAGATGCCAAGAGCCACGGCGGTGGAGGAAAATACACCGATCACCGTGTCACTGGCCAGACTGGTCCGCCGCCGGACAACGGTGAACAGCAGGGCCAGCAGAGCGGCGAACACCACCGCCCCCCACAAAGGCTCCGCCAGGCCGCAGATCGATCCCACCGCCACCCCGGTGAAGGCCGAATGGCCCAGGGCGTCAGAGAAAAAGGACATGCGCCGGGTGACCACCATGGTGGACAGGATACCGAACAGGGGGGAGACCACCAGCAGGGCCAGCAGGGCGTTTTTCATAAAGTACATGGAGCCCTCCGCCGCCCAGGAGAAAGGCAGCAGCTCCACGATGGAATACCACAGCTCCATATTACGCCCCCTCCTTTCCCATATCCAGATGAAACACTTGACGGAAGGCCGGGCTGGACAGCACCTGGTCGGCGGTGCCGGAGGCCAGCACGGTCTCCTGGAGGAGAATGACCTGGTCGGAGTATTTCCGCAGGGTGTCGAAGTCGTGGGTGGACAGGAGGATGGACAGGTCGAACCGGCGGCGCAGCTCGTCCAGCATGTCCATGAGCTGGGCCGCCCCCTCGATGTCCACGCCGGACAGGGGCTCATCCAGGATGAGGATGTGGGGCAGAGGCTCCAGAGCCATGGCCAGCAGCACCCGCTGGAGTTCTCCCCCGGACAGGGCACCCACCCGCCGGTCCAGCAGGGCCGCGCCGTGGACCCGCTCCAGGCAGGTGGATACCTTGGACCGCAGGGACTTACGGATGGGCAGACACACCGGCCAGCGGGAGATGGCGGATACAAACAGGTCCAGCACCGTCAGCGGGTCCCCAGGGTCAAAGGAGGGGGACTGGGGGACATAGCCCACCTTGGGCCGGGCGGGGTGGCCGCCGGAGGTCTCAAAATGGATGGTGCCGGTATAGGGCTGCTGGCCCAGGATGGCCTTGAACAGGGTGGATTTGCCCGCCCCGTTGGGGCCGATGACTGACACGATCTCCCCGCAGTGGATGTGCAGGTTGACGTCGTGGAGCAGTTGCTGCCCGTCGGCGGCGGTGACCCCCAGTCCCTCCAGCCGGAGGCAGCAGGCGTCGTGGCAGTCCTGTCCACCGTGGTGGGGACAGCCGCCGTGACAGTCATGGCAGGGATGTTCCTGGCTCATTTCAGCACCTCCAAAAGGGTCTTGATGTTCTGCTCCATGGGGGTCAGGTAGAGCTGCTCCAAGATCTCCACCGCTCCCGCCCCCTCCGGAGCATCTGTTCCGTCCATGAGCATAGACAGGGTGGAGACGGAGGCCCCCGTCTCCCCGGACACCGCCCGGGCGGCGGAGCCGGAGCCGTTGGCCTCCATGAAAATAGCCGGCAGGCGGTATTCCTTTACATAGGTCGAAGCCTCAAGGATATCCCGGGCAGAGGCGGTGGCTCCGTCTTCCTCCTCCATGGCGAACAGCAGCTCCAGGCCAAAGGCGTTGGCAAAGTAGCGGAAGCCGTCGTGGAAGGTGATGAGGTAGGGGTAGGTCAGGCCGGTCAGGGCGGTGCTCCAGGCGGAATAGGCGTTGGCAAGGGCCTCTGACACCAGGGCGGCGTTGGCCTGATAGAGCCCGGCGTTGTCCGGGTCAGCCTGGGCCAGGGCCTGGGCAATGGTGTCCGCCATCACTGCGGCATTCCGGGGGTCCATCCAGTAGTGGGGGTCGTGGTCATGGTGGTGACCGTCCCCTTCGTCCTCTTTGTGGCTGTGGAGGTGTCCGTCTGTCTCCAGCAGGTCGACGCCGCTGGAGCAGTCGGTGATGGGGGCTTCCAGCTGCTCCAGCACACCGTCCAGAAACTCCTCCAGCCCAGCGCCGTTGATGAGCACCAGGTCGGCCTGCTCCAGAC
>JAHZFC010000005.1:0-2428 GCA_019421525.1 Clostridiales bacterium | reverse complement strand
ATGTCGGACACGGTGAGGGTGTAGTCATGAAGGCAGCTGACCTGCCCGGTGTTGAGCCGGGAGACAGATACGCCCTCCGCTCCTGCGGACACAGCGCAGGTCAGGGCGTAGATGGGATAGGTGGTGGCCGCCACATGGACGCGAGCTTCGTTTTGAGCTGCCGGGCTGGTGCAGCCGGCGCAGGAAAGCAGCAGCGCCAGACACAGGGCGGCGGAGCCAAGGGAGTTGATCAGTCGTTGTTTCCTCAATGGGATGATCCTCTCTATGTGGTCTATTGGATTTCATTATATACCAAATATCTAGGAAATGCAATCATAAGACTGGACGGGTCATCTGCCCGGCCAACGCTCTTGCGGGGCGGATCCGGGTGTGGTAAGATGAGATCAAAGAACACACAAAAAGGAGGCGTCAGTTTGAGAAAACTGCGGAGATCGAGGTCGGTGGCCGTTGAAATGGCGGGGGAAAGGAAGTGATGTAAAAAACAGTGGAAAAGAGGACAGACTAATGAATGGGATACCAGATCCAAACAGTATTTTTCCAAATGAGTACAAGACCTCTTGTTTTATCAAGAATGTGGTCAGGGCTCCCAATATTTTTGTGGGGGACTACACCTATTATGACGACGAGGAGCACCCCACCGAATTTGAGACGCGCAATGTCCTGTTCAACTACCCCCAGTTTGGGGACAAGCTCATCATCGGCAAATTCTGCTCCATTGCCTCCGGGACAAAGTTCATCATGGGCCCGGCCAACCACCGTACCAGCAGCGTCACCACCTACCCCTTCCACGTGTTCGGGGGACTTTGGGAGGAGCGCACGCCGGACCACCTGTCGGAGCTGCCCCGGAAGGGGGACATCGTGGTGGGAAACGACGTGTGGATCGGCCGGGAGAGCGTGATCATGCCCGGGGTCACCATCGGGGATGGCGCCATCATCGCCGCCTATTCCGTGGTCACCAAAGATGTGCCGCCCTATGGCGTGGCAGGGGGAAACCCGGCCCGGCTGCTGAAAAAGCGCTTCGGGGAAGAACTCATTCGCCTGCTGCTGGAGGTGCGCTGGTGGGACTTTGACCCGGCGACTTTGGTGGAGGCCCTGCCCCTGCTGTGCAGTCCGGACCTGGAGCGGACCGCGGAGGGGCTGCGGGAGCTTGCCTTGAAAGATAAGAACAGATAGATCTGATCAAGATATGAATAAGAACGGCTCCGCCTCTCTGAATGAGGCGGAGCCGTTCTTTTTAGAGACTGTTCAGAAGGGGCAGCAGCCAGTGGACCGGGAAAAAGCCAAGGACAAAGCTGGCGGCGTTGGCGCAGACGGCGCAACCCACTCGACGGCCGGAAGTCTCCTCCTTGATGAGAACACCATAGGAAATGGCCTCCACGATAAAAATGAGAAACTCCGGTATCAGCAGGGACAGGACATAATATCCCACACTGTCGTAGGAATCGGCGAAGGGGACGCTGCTCAAGGAATTGCATAGCAGATGAAGCCCCAGCTGTGTGACAAAGTTGACCAGGAGAAAAATCAGCCAGGTCCGCTTCTGCCGGAACTTGAACAGCCAGAGGATGACCCCCTCGATGACCAGGGTGGGCAGGAGGGTGGCCAAAAACTGGGCGGCATAGTACAGCAGGGAGGGGGTGACCTCCGACATGGTGTTGGTGTTCCAGTCGTAGACCAGGTTGGTGTGAAACCGGGTTCGGGTGTAGCTCTCCTCCGTGGCCTGGGCCCCATCTTTCGTAGCCACGGCCAGGCGGAAGGTCCGGGGCAGGCCGTGATAGGAGTAGACATACTGACCATTTTCATTGGGCAGCAGGTCGCCGAAGATGGGCGGCCCGCTGACGCCGGTGGCGCAGGCCAGTATCCAGCCGTCCCCCTCCAGGGAGTGGAGGGAAGCCAGCAATGCCGGATCACAGCCGCTGGTGTCCACGTAGTTGGCAAAACTGGAACTGCTGTCTTCATAGAGCAGGTCCACGTAGCACTCGCCCTCCGGGGCGTTGACCACGGTGACGGTGAGGTCGGCCTTGGGCCCCATGTCGGCATAGGCGGGCAGGGCCAGACAGAGCAGGACAGCGAGGGCAAGAGTTAGGTTGCGGAGTATTCGCGACTGGTTTCGTTTCATAGCGACCTCCTTTTTCATCCATTCCATCCTCCATGCAGGCGAAGAGACTCCGCTTGCATAAAAAGTATATCATGACCGGACTCCGGAAGTCGATAACGAAAGGGTTACAGATCATGAGGAAAGGTTACAAAAAGGCGTTGGCCCGCCCACAAAAGCGGACCAACGCCTTTTGAACAAGAGGGGACCGTGAACGCACAGTATGGGGGCTCACTGGGCGTAGTAGTTGATCAGGCACCCGGCGAGGATGATGTCCCGCTCTTCTCTCGTCAGGCCGGGCAGGGTGAGGGTGAGATCATCCTCGCCGCCGCCACT
>JAHZFC010000050.1:12929-13176 GCA_019421525.1 Clostridiales bacterium | reverse complement strand
AAGTCCGGCTCCGCCTCCTCCAGCGACATCCCCCAGGACAGGTCGCCGCACAGCACCACGGTGTCCTCCTCCGTCACAGTGGAGAACCCCTCCCGCAGCTTGTCCACATAGCCCTCCCAGCCGCCGCCGAACACGTCCATCGGCTTGTCCGCCGCCAGGGAAAGATGGGTATCGCCTATGGCATAAAGTGCCATTCCATCACCTCAGCATCTCCAGCACCTGGTCCACCATGTGCTCCTTTTCCGTC
>JAHZFC010000050.1:6408-12919 GCA_019421525.1 Clostridiales bacterium | reverse complement strand
AAGCGGACGGTCTTGTCCTTCAGCCCGGCCAGGGGCGCGGGGGCCTCCACCCCGGTGACCCGGCTCAGCTGGTCCAGGATATCGGTGCCCTCTGCCAGCTCGGTCACCCCCAGGGCGGGCAGCACACTGGAGCAGAACTTGAAGGGGCTGGCGGTGGACACCACCAGGGCGGGAGTGTCGTCCCCCGTCTCCTTCCGGTACTTGTCCAGCACCCCGAAGGCCACGGCGGTGTGGGGGTCGATGAGATACCCCTTCTCCTTCCACACCTTGCCGATGACCTGGGCCGTCTCCTGGTCGTCGCAGCAGCCGGAGGCAAAGATGCCGTCCAGCTTTTCCTTCACCTCGCCGCTGACCTGGTAGCGGCCGGTGGAGTTCAGCTGCGCCATGTAGTCCCGCACCACGGCGTCGTCGCATCCGGTCAACTCAAAGAGCATCCGCTCCAGGTTGCTGGAGATGAGGATGTCCATAGAGGGGGACATGGTGTTGTAGAAGGCCCGGTTGCGGTCATAAACTCCGGTGTGGAGAAAATCGGTGAGCACGTTGTTGGCGTTGGACGCGCAGATGAGCTTTTGGATGGGCACCCCCATCTTTTTCGCGTAGTACCCGGCCAGGATGTTGCCGAAGTTGCCCGTGGGGACGCATACGTTGACCGGCTGGCCCGGCTGGATGGCGCCGCTCTTCATGAGGTCGCAGTAGGCGGAGACATAGTACACCACCTGGGGCAGCACCCGGCCCCAGTTGATGGAGTTGGCGGAGGACAGGAAATAGCCCCGCCCGGCCAGCTTTTCCGCCAGAGCCTTGTCGGAGAACAGCTTCTTCACCCCGGTCTGGGCGTCGTCAAAGTTGCCCACCACCGAGCACACGCCCACATTGTCCCCCTCCTGGGTGACCATCTGGAGCTCCTGGATGGCGGACACGCCGTCCTTGGGGTAGAACACCAGGATGCGGGTGCGGTCCACGTCCCGGAAGCCCTCCAGAGCGGCCTTGCCCGTGTCGCCGGAGGTGGCCACCAGGATGCACACCGTCTTATCCTCCGCCGTCTTGGTCAGAGAGGCGGTGAGCAGGTGGGGCAGCATCTGGAGCGCCATATCCTTGAACGCGCAGGTGGGCCCGTGCCACAGCTCCAGGCACCAGGTGTTGGAGTCCACCGGGCGCACTGGGGCCACGTCGGGGTGTGAGAACTTCCCGTTCCCATAGGCCGCCGCGGCAAAGGCGGACAGCTCCGCGGCGGAGAAGTCCTGCAAAAAGCCCTGCATCACATACATTGCCCGCTGCTGGTAGGACATATCCTTCAGCTCATCCAGGGCGCCATTGGCCAGGCGGGGGAACACCTCGGGGGTCATGAGCCCTCCGTCCGGCGCCAGCCCCCTGGCGATGGCCTGGGCGGCGGTCAGCCGCAGGCTCTTGTCTCTTGTGCTGACATAATTCATAATCCACTCACGACCCTCATGAAATTATTATAGAACAGGTCCTCCAGGACCGACTCTTTGTAGTTGAGCTGCAAGAGCCGCTCATAGAACACGGCCCAGCCCTCGATATCCGGGATGCCCTTCACCGGCTCGCAGCCGTCCAGGTCGCCCCCCAGGGCCACCGTGCGCTCCCCGCCCAGAGCGAGGAAGTGCTCCAGATGGGCCGCCAGGGCGTCCACGTCCTCCCGGCCGCCCACGAACTCCCGGCACAGGTTGAGACCCACGACGCCTTGATTCTTTATTATGGCAGTAAACTGCTCATCCGTCAAGTTCCTTGTGTGGGGACACACTGCCCGGGCGTTGGAGTGGCTGGCTATGATGGGCCGCCGGGCCATCTCCATCACATCCCAGAAGCCGGGGTCGGACAGGTGGGACACATCCACCAGCATCCCCAGCCGCTCCATCTCCCGGACAAACTCTCTGCCCTGCCGGCTCAGCCCCCGCTCCGGTTCCTGACAGTTGGTGCCGGACAGGATATTGGCGTTGTTCCAGGTCAGGTTCACCGCCCGCACGCCCCGGTCATAGGCCAGCCGCAGCTGGTCCAGATCGCAGTTCAGGCTGTGTGCCCCTTCCACAGACAGGAAGGCCGCGATCTTGCCCTGCTCGTGGGCCTGCCGGGCGTCCTCCCCGCTCCTGCAGTGGACCACCCGATCGCTGTGGGCCTCCATCTGGCGGCAGAACAGGGCGTATTCCTCCTCGTAGATCTGGTGGGCGCTCTTCCCTGCCTTTGGGTCATCCACGCTGAACAGGGCGAAAAACTGGCAGTACCGGCCAAACCGTCCGCCCCGGGCCAGGTCCACCGCCCCGCTGTTGTCCGCCAGGTCCTGCCCGGTCTCCCAGCAGCGCAGGATGGTGTCACAATGGCCGTCGAACACGCTGATACGCAACGTCATCTCATCTCCTCAAAAGGCGCTCTCGATATATGTAATAGAGGGGCTGGCAGTTTCCCGCCCCTGGGGGGCGTACACCTCCGCCACGTCGAACCGGGGCTGGAGCTGACCCGGCTGCTCCTGCAAGTACAGCTCCGCCGCCGTGCGCAGCCTGCGCTGTTTGTCGGCGGTGACAAAGGCCCGTGCCGGGGCGAAAGCACTTCCCCGGCGGAGCTTGACCTCCACGAAAGCCAACACGCCCTCCCGCGCCGCCACGATATCCAGCTCTCCAAACCGGCAGCGGTAGTTGCGCGCCAGGATGGTCCATCCCTTTGCCTCCAGGTCCCGGGCCACCAGCTCCTCCCCCCACTGGCCCAGCCGCCGGGCCTCCTGTCCCCCGCTCACAGCTTTTTCAGGAAGCTGCGCCGGTGGATGGGGCACGGCCCGTACTGGCGCAGCCGCTCATAGTGGAGCTTGGTGGGGTAGCCCTTGTGCCGCTGGAACTCATACTGGGGATATCGGGCGGCCATCTCCTCCATATATCGGTCCCGGCTGACCTTGGCCAGGATCGAGGCCGCCGCGATGCTGGCCGAGCGGCTGTCCCCCTTCACCACTGTCTCGTGAGGCATCTGGATGGCGCAGCAGCTGCCATGGTCCCGGTTGCCGTCCACCAGCAGGTAATCCGCCGCCAGGGACAACCCCTCCGCCGCCCGCTCCATGGCCTTGATTCGGCTGTTGAGGATGTCGATCTGGTCGATCTCCTCCGGCTCCACCCAGGCCACCGACCAGGCCACGGCCCGCTCTTTGATCTGATCGAAGAGCACTTCCCGGCGGCGGGGCGTCACCTGCTTGGAGTCGTTGAGATAGGGAAGCTCCAGCCCAAAGGGCAGGATGACCGCCGCGGCGTAAACCCGCCCCGCCAGGGGGCCCGCCCCGGCCTCGTCCGTCCCGGCGATATGAGAAAACCCCTGCTGGCGCAGCCGTTCTTCCAGCTCCCAAAGGCCCACGCTCACACCTCCGTTCCCTTTTTGAGATCCTCGGGCGTCTCAAGGGTAAAGCGCCCCAGCTTGCCGCCCCGGAACTCGTCCAGCAGCACCCGGGCCATCCGCTCGGTGTCCGCCTGGCCGCCGGAGATGAGCATGCCCCGCTTCCGGGCACACTGCTCCAGCAGCTCCCACCCCGGCTGCTCCGGGCTGACGGTCACCTTGTACCGCGCCTCAAGGCTCTCGGGATAGCGGTCCCGGAGCAGCTCCAGCAGGGCGGCGGCCAGCTCCTCACTGTCCACCACCTCGTCCCGCACCGCCCCAGTGAATGCCAGGTGGAGCCCGGTGGTCTCATCGTCGAATTTGGGCCAGAGGATTCCCGGGGTGTCCAGCAGGTCCAGCCCCCCATCCACGCTCACCCACTGCTTGCCACGGGTGACGCCGGGGCGGTCCCCTGCCTTGGCGGACTTGCGCCTGGCCACCTTGTTGATAAAGGTGGATTTGCCCACATTGGGCACCCCCACCACCATGGCACGCACCGGGCGGCCCACCTGCCCCTTGGCCTTCCACTGGGCGATCTTCTCCTTCAGGGCCGAGCGGACCTCGGCGGAGAACTGGCCCACGCCCTTGCCCGTCTTGGCGTCCGTCTCCAGCACCGCGCAGCCCTTTGCCCGGAACCAGCTTTTCCAGGCCGCTGTCTGGGCCGGGGCTGCCTGGTCGGCACGGTTGAAGATCACCATCCGGGGCTTGTCCCCCACCATGGCGTCGATGTCCGGATTCCTGCTGGAGATGGGGATGCGGGCGTCCACCACCTCTGCCACCAGATCCACGGATCTGATATCCTCCGCCATCTGGCGGCGGGTCTTGGTCATGTGGCCGGGATACCATTGGATGTTCAACCCTCAGCCCTCCTTTCCGATGTTGCGCGTTAAAATTTATTATACTAAATTTTGTCACGGCTGAAAAGTGCCGTATGTGAAAAAAAGGAGCGGTGACCCGCTCCTTTTTTTATGGATAGCAAATATTACAGGCTCTCCTTGACCTTGGCGGCCTTGCCCACGCGGTCACGCAGATAGTACAGCTTGGCCCGGCGCACCTTGCCCTTGCGGACGGTCTCGATCTTCTCCACCGTGGGGGCATGCAGGGGGAACACCTTCTCCACGCCCACGCCATAGGACAGGCGGCGGACAGTGACGGTCTCGCCGATGCCGCCGTGCTTCTTGGCGATGACGGTGCCCTCGAAGACCTGGATACGCTCACGGTTGCCCTCTTTGACGCGGATGTGGACACGCACGGTGTCGCCCACGTTGCAGGAAGGGGCCTCGTCCTTCTTGTACTTGTCGCTGAACTGTTGAATCAGATCCATGATTTTCCTCCTTGATATAGGCGTTCGTGCATCAGACTGCCGTATGCAGAGGACCGCCCTTTTTAGACCAAGGTATTTTATCACATCGTCCTGGGAAAGGCAAGTACTTTTTCCTAGTTTTTTTCCCGTTTCCGCAGGAGGGTCAGTCCGAACAGCCATGCTGCCACCAAAAGCAGGGTGAAATTGGCGTAGGCTGCCGCCACGGCCGCCCCCGCCCCTGCCAGCAGGCCCACCAGGATCCCGGCCGCTCCATCTGCCACCCGCTCCCCCGCCTGCACTCCAAACAGGGCGGACATGGCGCACCACACGATCCGTCCGCCATCCAGGGGCAGGATGGGCAGCAGGTTGAACAGCCCCAGGCCAAAGCTCACCCCGGCCAGCAGATAATTCCCGGCCCTGGCGCAGATGAGCCCCATGATCAGGTTGACTGCGGGCCCGGCCAGGGCCACCGCCAGCTCCCGGCCATAGGACAGCCCGGCCGGATACTCCAGCTTCAATTCCAGCCCTACCGCGGACAGGGACAGCCACCGGGGCCGTCCCCCCAGTGCCGCCCCCACCAGCAGGTGCCCCAGCTCATGGGCGGCGCAGGCCAGCACGCTCCAGCCCAGCAGCCCCACCCCCTCGTCCAGCCAGAACAGCAGCGCTACGGTCAACAGAGATCCCGGGGTGACCCGCACCCGCCTCCCCTCAGCCATCCAGGTCCAGGTAGTACTCCGGATCGAGCCGGATGCCGTCCTTTTCAATGGAAAAGTGCAGATGGGGCCCGGTGGCGTTTCCTGTCTCCCCTGACTTGGCCACCACCTGCCCGCAGGTGACGGTGTCCCCCTTGCTCACCAGCAGCTCATCGCAGTGGGCGTAGAAGGTGGACACTCTATTGGCGTGGTCGATCTTCAGGTAGAGCCCAAATACATCGTCCTCCCCGATATAGCGCACCGTCCCGTCGGCAAAGGCCAGCACGTCCGTCCCAGTGCTCACCCCGATGTCCACCGCGTTATGGAACGTGTACTCCCCATCCACCGGATGGTCCCGAAAACCGAAGGCGGAGGTGACGGTGCCCATCACGGGAATGGCCGTCTCCTCCAGCCCAAGCTCATAGTATTGCAGGCTGACCCGGTCCGGCAGCTCCTGGCCCTGGTCGTCATATTCCTGGGCCACCGCAGTCACCACCGGCTCTTCTTCCAAAGCCGCCTGCTCCTTCTGTTCTCCCTCTTCCCCGCTGGCCGCCTGAACGGTCTGCTCAAACACCGGCAGGCTGCCAAAGGCGGGCTGGGCCGCCCGGGCGGGGTAGTCCGGCAGATCCGGCAATGCGGCGGGCGCCTGGCTGCCCTCCCCGGTCTGGACCGCTTCCTGCTGCTGCCCGGTCAGATCGACCCAGAAGGCCTCCAGCGCCTCCAAAACATTTCCGTCCTCCGACAAGGTCTGGCCGAAGGCGGTCACCGCCCCTTTGAAGTCCGTATTCGCCGTGAGCACAGACCGCCAGAACGCCATTTGAGCAGGCAGCACCCCCCGCCCGAAGAACACCAATAAAAACAGGACCAGGCTCGCCCCCAGCTGGATGAGCCTTCTCTTCTCCCGTGAGGACATTCCGCTGTTCTTCTTTTTTGCCCCCGTCCGGCTGCCGCGGCCCGCCGCCCGCCGCCTGTACATGGTATCCATCGCCGTGCCCCCTTGTCCTGCCGCGCTTATCTTACTCTATGACGCAGGGGGCGATCTTATGCAAACGATAAGGGCGGGGCGTTCCATAAAATGGAACGCCCCGCAGCCTCATGGCATGATCTGATCTCGTCCGCTGGGGTAGTGCCGGATCAGCAGGCAGGACATCTC
>JAHZFC010000050.1:0-6398 GCA_019421525.1 Clostridiales bacterium | reverse complement strand
GCCGTCGACCCGGACCGGAACAGACGGTATCCAGCGGACACATGGACCCCGTACAGCCGCTTTCCGGCGGAGATCCACAGCCGGCCGGTCAGCTCGTCGTACTCCATACCGGATCTCATCCCATCCTCCGTTTCCAGAGAAAGGGTGAGGGTGGAAGTCGTCAGCTCTACCGCGCCCAGATACGACTCCACAGTGCCGACAATGCCGGCGCTGTCCACATACCAGCCGCTGCCCTCGCTGTCAAAGGCGATGCCCAAAAGCTCCGCCTCTCCCAGCTGCCGGGCCGCATCCCCCACCATGTAAAAGCGCCCCTGGTTCAGGTCGATGGTGAAGATCGACTGGCCGGACACCGCCACCAAATAACCGTAGACAGGGTCATAGGCCATGTCCTGGAACCCGTTTTCCGGCAGCTGCTCCGGACGCATATACCAGCTGCGTGACAGCTGCTGTTCCTCCAGCAGCTCCAGGCTCTCCGCGTCGTAGATCTCCAGGGCATAGATGGGGCAGTCCACCACCTCATCCCAGCCGCCGGGAGTAAGGAGGTAGATCACATCCTGCCCCTCCGGCCCGGCCCCGGCGGCATAGGCCGCCGACACCCCCTCCGTGGGGAGCTGCTCTTCGCTGTCCGCCGGACGCAGTGTCCGGCCATCCAGCGTCACCCAGGTGCCGTCCATGAGGGCCATCATGTCGTTGAGCTCCTCCACATACACCTGGCAGCTCGCCGATACCGACTGTCCGTCCGTCCGTGTGAGGGTGACGGCGATCTTCGTTTGTCCCGCGCTTCGGGCAGTGACGGTGCCGTTCCGGTCCACCTGGGCCACAGAGGGGTCGGCGCTGGAATAGGTGGTCTTGTAGTCCGCCCCATCCACATACCAGGGCCGGACATCCTGGACCGATAGCTGGAAGCTCTTCCCTGCGGAGAGATACCTGCTGTGGTGGGACAGGATCACCTGTCTCACCGCGCCCTCCGACGGGAACTCCGCCTGGGTGTTCCCCGTGAGCACCAGGGCATCATAGGGCTCCGCCGGCAGGTCCCAGAGCTTTTCCAGTGAGCCGCCCTCTCCCTCCGGCGTCCAGACATAGAAGGCGGACTCCGCTTTCGGCGTCGTCTCAGTCCCCTCCCAGTCCTCCCGGTAATAGGTGAAGTAGACCTGTCCGCTCTCCTGACTGGCCACGGCTGACAGGATGCTCTCCTCCAGCTCCAGCCCCAGCTGATCCAACAGGCGCACCTCTCCCGTCCCCGGGTCCACCGCATAGAGCGCCAAGGTCTCCGGCTGGCCGCAGCCGGCAAAGAGGAGCAGCGTCCCGTCAGCGGTACAGGCCAGGGCATAAGCCCGCTGGAAGCCCCCGATCTGGTCTGTCCCGATGGTCAGGACCTGCTCCACCGTCTCAGCGAAGGGGTCCGCCCGCAGGATCTGATAGGCGGCGGACTTGCGGACCAGGGCGTAGAGCGCCCCCTCTTCCTGGCCATAGGCCAGGTCCAGCACCGCATCGGACAGCTGGGTCAGGCCCAGAGCACACACATAGACCGGCTGGAAGGTGGTGGTGTCTATGGCATACAGCCGCCCGGTGTCCTGGCTGCTGACAGCGAAGAGGTAGTCACCCACCGACTCCGCTGCGCATACCGAGCCCAGATAGTCCAAAAATCCGTCCGGCAGCTCTTCCGCCGCCTCCTGCACCGTATACCAGCCAGGAGCGTCATAGTCCGAGCTGTAGGTATAGAAGGTGTCCGCGGGCAGCAGGGTGGTCTCCCCGTCCAGCAGCACGTCCACTTGATACAGCGTCAGGTTCTGGGCGTAGTCCATCACCCCGATCTGCAGGGTCCCGCCGGCCATGGGGACGATATGGGTCACATCCAGGGTCAGGGTGGTGGTCTCACCGCGCTCCTGCTGGTCCAGCACCTGGGCGTCCAGCTCCCGCTCCCCGTCGGCGGAGAGCACCATGACCCCGGCCACATAAAAGTTGTCCCGCACGGTCACGTCCAGCAGCCGCCTGCCATCGGCCTCCTCCCCGGTGCGCACCGTGACGGACTGCACCTGAGGCGCGCTCCCGTCCACATAGCAGGGGAACTCCACCGTCTCCACGGCAAGATCCCCTCCGGTGTCTTTTTCTCCGGTGATGCGGATCGTAAAGGTGCTCCCATCGGAAAGGCCGTAGTCCCCCGGAACAAAGGAAAAGTCCTCGTCATATAGGCTCCACACCGTTGGGATCATCTGCTGATAGGTATCCTGATAACAGGCTTTGGCCACATAGTCCGCCTGGCTGCCGCAGAGCACCCGGCCGGAGCTGTCCAGGATCTCCACCGTCATATGCCGGGCGCTGCGCAGCAGGTCCAAAATGAGGTCCGCGATCATCCCGCCCTCTTCCCCAGTGGTGTTCAGGGCATTAGACCGCTCCGGGATATACCGGGCATCCTGCCCCACCGGGTTCATCCCCAGGTAGCTCTCTCCCCCGGTGACGATCTCAAAGGGATAGGGGCTGTTGGAGGTCAGCGTGCCGTCCTCATTGGAGGCCGCGTCCAGCTGGGCGACGTATGTGGTGTCGAACAGCGGCGCGCGGCTCCAGTCCCCAAAGAAAGCCAGCAGGGGGATGGACAGGTCCACGCCATCCTCTGCTGCGGCGCGCAGATAGACATATCCCTCCACATAGATCCCGTTTTCAAAGGTCTCCCGCAGGACCTCTTTCTCCGCCTGGGTCAGCTGGATCTGCACCGTCACCTGGGTCTCTCCCCCGGCGGGAACGGTGACCAGCACCGCGGAGGGGGCCGCTCCGGTCCCGCCGGTGGTCCCGCCTGCGGAAGAAAAGGTCACCTGTGCATCCAGCGCCCTGGCCTGCTGGAGCATGAGGCCGTCCTGGGCCATCTCGGTGAGCAGGGACGCCTCCGCCCAGTAGCTCTGGGCGGTGTCGGAGGTATTGTGGGCGGTAAAGGTGAACTCGTAGATCCCGGTCTCCTCCGGGTCGTCTCCCAGCTCCGCCTTGGGCAGGTCAGAGCCCTCCACGCTCAGCCACACCGGCGTGGTCACCGCATGGCCCACATTGGCCAGCCCAGCCCCCTGCTTTCTGGGAGAATGCTCCACCCCGTCGGACTGGAGCACCGGGACGGCGGTGTTCATCAGCAGTGCCTGGGCCCGCTCCCGGGCCTGTGTGCCGGTCAGCCCCTGTTCCTCCCGCAGATACTGCAGCACCAGCGCCGCCATCCCTGATGCCTGAGGGGCGGCCATGGAGGTGCCGCTCATGGTGCCGTAGGTCCCGCCGTCCAAGGTGGAATAGATATTGCCGCCCACAGCGGCCAGGTCGGGCTTGAGCGTCAGGTCAGGCAGGGCTCCCCAGCTGGAAAAGCTGCTGGGCTCACCGCCGTCCTCCGCCCGGACCGTCTGCCACTGGTCGGACACGGTCAGCGTGCCCACGCCGTCCTCTCCGGCGGCCTCAGCGAGGGCCTGGCCGTCCTCCTGGGAGATCATGACGCAGGGCAGGGTGTTGCCTGCCTGAGTATCGCTCAGGTCCATGGTGACAAATTCGCTCTCCGTGTTGCAGATGATGACCGCCACAGCCCCGGCGTCAAACGCGTTATCGCACTTCTCTGAAAAGGCCAGCTCTCCCCGCCAGACCAGGGCGATCCGGCCCGTGACATCCACGCTCGCAAAGTCCTCCGGGCTCCCCACGCCGGGGACCACCACATATCCATAGCCCCCCGGCTCTTCGCCGCCCCCGCTGGCCAGGGACTCGAAGGGCAGCTGCCCGAAAAGAGCTCCGCTGTCGCTGACCGGGACGAACCGCTGGTCCTCTCCCTCCACGTCCGCAAAGAACCCCTGAGCCAGCACCCAGTCGTTGTTGACGCTGGCGATGGACAGCGCCTGGGACAGGGAACTGGGGTCGCTCACCGCGCCGATGTCGATATCTCCGGTGGTGCCCAGATCTGTCCCGCTGGCGTTTCCCAGGGTGGAGCTGTCGCTGTTGCCTGCGGCGGCACACACCACGATCCCGGCCTGGGCCGCGTTCTCGATGGCCTGGGTATAGGCGTATCCCCCGGTGGAGAACCCGACTGACATGCCCAGGCTCAGATTGATGACATCCGCCCCAAGAAGGATGGAATCCTCCAGCGCGGCCAGCAGCACCGTCTCTGAGGCGCTGTCCTGACTGGCGCCGAACACCTTCATCACCAGCAGCTGCGCCCCGGGGGCGATGCCCACGCTCTGGCCGTCCTCCCCGGAGGCGGCCACGATACCCGCCACATGGGTGCCGTGGTCCCCCTCGCCGTCCCCGCTGTGAGACACATCCAGGGAATGGTCTGCGTAGTTGAAGGCGAAGGGCACCTTGTCCCCGTGGGAGACCGCTTCTGCCGTCAGATCCTCGTACTCTCCATAAGCGTGCAGCTCCTCCAGCACCGCAGACACCCCGTCCGCGTCCAGAGCCAGACTGCTGTCCTCCAGGTCGGTATCAAAGGCGGGGTGGTCCAGGTCCAGCCCCGTGTCGATGACGGCCACCACTGTGCCCGAGCCGTCGTAGCCCAGGTCCCAGGCCGTCTCCACGTCCACCATGCCCCCGGCAAAGATGGTCTGTTCCGCCGTCTGAGCTGTCTGTGTGCTCTCCGCTGGGGCGAATCGTGCCGCAGCGGATACCCGGGCCACGCCGTCCAGCTCTTCCACCTGGTCGGTCACCCCCCAGGGGAGCACCAGGGACAGGGCGTTGACCGCCGTGACATAATGCCGGGCTTCTGCGCCCTCGTCCTCTCCCGTCAGAGCGGAGATCTGGTCCAGCACCGCCTCCTGCTCCGCCAGAAGGGCCGCACGGTCTTCCTCGTCTCCTCCCGTGAGCAGCAGCGGGTCCCCCTCCAGCTCCACGATGACCTCCACCAGCTCGCCGCTGTCATGCCCGGCATCCTGACCGGCCATCTGGCTGAGGCCCTCGGTATCCTGTTCCACCTGCCGATCCATGGCCAGCGCCGGGGATACCGCCGTCACACACACAGCTGCCGCCAGCAGCCACGCTAAGATCCTGTTTTTCATGGAGATCATCCTCTGTTATGTAAATTTCCTTTACAGCTATTATGTTGCAACGAATTGAGTCGGGCGCGCTCTGAATCTGTATCCAGATGGCTCCATTATACAGGAAACGGGGGAAAAAACCAACCCCTTTCCCAAATTTCCCACAGGCGCGATCCTATGACAAGCTTGCGCTGATGTTTATTTACAAAGCGTCCTTTCTGCGGTACAATGTCTTTAGATGATATGACAGGAGGTGCCTTATGAAACTGACCTTTTTCGGGGCCGCCAAAGCGGTCACCGGGAGCTGCCACTGTGTGGAGTGCGGCGGCAAGAAGATCTTGGTGGATTGCGGCCTTCAGCAGGGCCGGGACGAGCGGGACAACCGGGAGCTGGACTTCAACCCCGGCTACATCGACGATGTGGTGGTCACCCACGCCCACATCGACCACTCCGGCCGCCTGCCCCTGCTGGTGAAGCAGGGCTTTGGGGGCAATATCTACTGCACCCGGCTCACTGGGCAGCTGCTCTCCATCATGCTGCGGGATTCCGCCCATATCCAGGAGAGCGACGCCAAGTGGGAAAACCAGAAGGGCCAGCGGGCGGGAAAGCCCCCGGTGGAGCCGCTGTACACCCTGGCTGACGTGGAAAAGACCATGCGCCATGTGGTCACCATCGAGTACGGGCAGACGATCCCCATCACCGAGGGGGTCCGGCTGCGCTTTGTGGACGCGGGGCACCTGCTGGGCTCCGCCAGCGCAGAGCTGTGGCTCACCGAAGGGGACGAGACCCGAAAGATCGTCTTTTCCGGGGACATCGGGAACCGGGAGCAGCCCATCATCCGTGACCCCCAGTACATCACCCAGGCGGACTATGTGGTCACGGAGAGCACCTATGGCGACAGGCTCCACGACATGAGCCAGGACCCTGACTACACCGGCGACCTGGCCGCCATCATCGACGAGACGCTGGGAAAGGGCGGCAACGTCATCATCCCCTCTTTTGCCGTGGGCCGCACCCAGGAGCTTTTGTACTTCATCCGGGAGATCAAGGAGCAGGGCCTGGTAAAGACCATGCCGGACTTCCAGGTCTATGTGGACTCTCCACTGGCGGGAGAGGCCACCCGTATCTTCTCCGGCGACCTCCACGGCTATCTGGACGAGGAAGCCATCGAGGCTCTCAAGGGGGGAGCCCTGTTCCAGTTCCCGGGGATGTGCATCACGGAGAGCACGGAGGAATCCCGGGCGCTGAACACAGATCCTACGCCCAAGGTCATCATCTCCGCCTCCGGCATGTGTGACGCCGGGCGTATCCGCCACCACCTCAAGCACAATCTGTGGCGACCGGAGTGTACGGTTGTATTCGTGGGCTTCCAGGCAGAGGGCTCCCTGGGCCGCCGCCTGGTGGACGGGGTGG
>JAHZFC010000049.1:2958-13392 GCA_019421525.1 Clostridiales bacterium | reverse complement strand
CAGACCACGGACCTGAAGCGGTAGTCGCTGTCGCACAATTTCAGGTCATCCATCTTGTGTTCCTCCTTTGGTCTATGACTATCGACTAACACAAGTCTATAACAATAGACCTTTCCTGTCAAGGGGGAATGGACAAAATGCGGCAAAAAATATGGGACCCGCATCCAGCGGGTCCCAAGTTACTGCCGGAGCATCCGCGCCAGCGGCCATTCGGCCAGGTCGGACAGGGCCTCGGCCAGGGCGAAAAAGTTGGCCTCGTCGTGCTCCACCTCCCGGCTGAAGCGGGCCCACAGCAGGGCTTCGTCTCCGTCCGAAAAAGATGGGGCGTCCTTCCAGGCCAGCAGGGCCAGGTGGTACAGGGCCAGACAGGCGGCGGCGGTGAGGGCGGCGCGGGGGTAGAGCCCGTCGTCGTTCACCGCCTTGGGCCAGTGGCGGAACACAAAGTAGCAGGCCAGCCGCTCCAGGTGGACCGCCCACTGGGGGCGGGCGGCCTGATACCGGCCCGTCAGGACCCGGTACTGCTCCAGGGAGAGGGCGGACAGTTCCTGGGCCCGGGCGGTGAGCAGGGCGGGCCACTCCGGCCGCAGGGGGTCCAGCCGGGCGAGCAACTCCAGCAGGCGGACAGCCAGGGGCCGCAGGCCATCCCCCGGCCCGACGGGCTGGGGGGCGGGGGACAGGACGGTGGCCAGAGCGTCCAGCTCTCCCCAGTCGATGGGGTCCTGGAGGGCATTTGCGTAGTCCAATAGTCCGGCCAACCGCCCCCACAGGGGAAGGGCGGAGCCGGTGAGCAGGGCGAAAGCGGTCTCACGGCTGGCCACCAGCCCGGCCAGCAGGGCCTCGTCCACCCCGTCGAAGGGGGCGTCCGCACGGCCGTCGTCCGCCTCTGCCAGGGGGAAGATGCCCCGCTCCAGCACCAGCCAGGCCGCCTCCGGGCAGGAGACGGCCTGGCAGCCCTCGGTGAGGCAGCCGTATTCCTCAAGAAAGCGGGGATAGGAGGCGCAGTGGGCGCACAGGTGCTCCTCCCCCCAGTGCCGCTGGATGGGGCACAGGCCGTCGCCGTCCAGCAGGGCGCAGGTCCCGTCGTCATTCAGGCGGAAGCACACGTCCCCCTCCTCATCTGTGACCAGGTTGTCGGCGATGGTCTGGCGCAAAGGGACAGGGGCGGCGGCGTAATCGGCCAGGGCAGCCTCGTCCACCACGATCTCCCAGTCCCGGCAGCAGGTGAGGGGACACGCGCCCCCCAGACAGCGGAAATCCCGGTAAAAGACGGGCTCACGGCTGATCATCGGCTTCTTCCTCCTTGTCTGGTCCGGCGTTTGCGGGCACGCCCCACAGGTACCGGAACAGCGGTTTTTTCCACCAGGGCAGGCGGCGGGCCAGCTGGGCGCGCTGGCCGTGCAGGAGGTCCACCATGGTCTGCCGCTCCTCCTCCGTCAGGGTGTGCTGGCTGAACCGGGCCTTCCGGGCCAGGTCCAGTGCCTCGTCCGGCACTGTGCCGCCCCACTTCTTCAGCCGGGTGAGACAGCGGTAGCCCTCCAGTGCCGCCCGATTGGTGTCCAAAGCGGACAGGCGTTTGGCCCGGAGATGCTTGGGCAGATACTGCCCCAGCCAGACCAGGCCCACGATGGCGGCCGCCCCGGCCGGGCAGGCCAGGACGGTGCCCAGCAGGCGCAGGAGCTGGAGCGCGCTGCCGTTGGCCTGGGAAGAGTTGTCCCCATTCACTCCGGCGCTCTGGCCGGGGGTGGGGGTGGCCTCAGGGGCCTGGGAGGCCTCCGGCGCCTGGCTGGGAGCCAGGGAGGGTGCCAGGGACGGGGAGGGGCTGGCGGACGCTTCGGTCTCCGGGCCCTCATAGCTGGGGGTGACCTCCACCGGATACCAGCCGTAGCCGTCCAGGTAGATCTCCACCCAGGCGTGGGCGGCGGAGTCGGGCACCTCCACCGTCTCTCCCGCCACCAGCTCGGCGGTGAAGCCGGACACATACCGGGCGGGGATGCCCAAAGTGCGCAGCATCAACGTGGCGGCGGAGGCGAAGTGCATACAGTAGCCGCTGCGGCTCTCGGTGAGGAAATATTCCACAAAGTCCTCCCCGTCTGGGGTGCGGGCGGCCCGGGGGTCGTAGTCGCACAGCTCGTCCAGCAGGTCGGCCACCGCCTCGGCCACAGCGACGGCGTTGTCTCCGGTCCCAGATGGGGAAATATTGAATGTCGGGGAATAAAGCAGGTCCTGTGACCAGAACAAGTCCCTCAATTCCTCAGGTACTTCCAAATAGTGCTCCTGAACAAACAGGCCATATTGGTGCTGGTTGGACATGACAGCCACGTCAGTGACACCGGTGTAGCGTGCGCCGGAGCTGCCGGACTGGCTGCCGGGGAAGGCAGCCAGCGCATCGGGAAGGAAGGTCAGGGTCTGGGTCCACTCCCCCCGGCGGCGGGCCAGATAGCTGTCCTCCACCGGGAGGATGCCGGCCTCGTCCCAGTCCTGGACGGCCAGCTGGTAGGGATAGTAGACGCAGGAGCCGGAGGCACCCACGTTTTCCACCGTGATGGTGTACTCGTCGGCTCCGGTCACATAGCAGCTGGGGAAGAGCTGGGGGTTGACCGTGGCCGTGGGTCCAAGCTGATCTGAAAAGGACTCATAGGCCCCATCTTCCAGGTCCAGCCACTGGTTGTCCTCATACCGGGCCAGGGAGGACCCCCGGAGGTAGACCCGCCCGGTGTAGTCGGAGGTGGCCCGGAGCACGGTGCGGCCAGTGTAACGCAGGGGGCCGGCAGAGTCCAGATCCACCGTGTCCGCCGAGCCCACGAAGGTGACGCTGCCGGAGAAGGGACCGTTCCAGTTGGAGAGGGCGGGGAGATAGCGGTTGCCGAAGCTGACCAGGGCCTGCTCCGCTTCCCGGGCCCACTGGGGGCGGGTGTACCCCTCCTTGGGCAGGGCCAGGGACAGCAGGGCCAGCACCACACCCACGCAGGGCAGCACCGCCAGGGTGAGCCAGCCCCGGCGGTCCGGGGCGGCCCACTTGCAAAGGCTGGTGAGCAGCATGGTGCCCCAGCAGGCCGCTAGGGCCAGGAAGGCGGGCCAGAAGGGGTAGACGTCGGCCAGAAGGCCGGGCATCAGGGGCGGCAGGGTGAGCAGGAGGACCAGCCACCACCGGCGGGAGCGGACCACCGCCCAGCCCACCAGCAGGGCCAGCAGGGACAGCGCCAGGGCCAGGAACGCCGTGACGGCCACGCCGCGCTCCTGAAGCGTCAGGTCCAGGGAGAACTGGATATACTCCCCCCAGCCACACCGCTCGTAGAGCAAATTGGCGATGGCCTGCCAGACCAGGAGGGCCCCCTGGACCACTGCCTGGCGCAGCCAGTAGACCACACCGGCCCACACCGCGCACAGCCCCCCAAAGACCGCCAGGGAGGACCGGGGCAGGGACCACACCGCCAGCACCACCAGGGCCAGAGCGGCGGCCAGCGCCGTCAAAAGGGCATAGTCGCACACCAGCGTGCCGTCAGGAAGATAGGAGACGGCCAGAAGAGCTTGATAGGGCTGGATGGAGTACAGGGACAAAAAGGACCACAGAAGGCCCAGCAGGGCGCACAGGAGGAGCAGGCCGTTGCCCAGCGCCGCCAGCGCGCCGCTCCAGCCGGGACGGGCGGGATGCCTATGCTTTTCCATGGTCGTCCTCCTCTCCCGCTGTGACGCGGATGCAGAAGGCGGGCCCGGCCCCGGTGGAGAGCAGCTCGGGCTTGTCCATGATGGAGGGGGCGGAGACAGGGGCGGGGGCGGACAGAAGGACGAGCAGGCTGTCCCGCAGGTCCTTTTCGTCGTTGACCACCCGGCGGACCGGGGTGCCCTCCCGGTCCAGCCACACCAGCATATGGGGCCGCTGGACGGCCAGCAGGGCCCGGGACAGGCCGGACAGCCGGTCCAGCACCCGGTCCAGCCGGTCAGGGGAGCCGGACCAGTCAAAGGCCAGCATGGGCAGAGGGGTGACCGTCTCCGCCCGCTCCCGGACGATGAGCTCGTCCCACTTGGAGGACAGCTTCCAGTGGACGGACCGCATGGGGTCGCCGGGGCGGTACTCCCGCAGGTCGCAGTCCTCGCCGGGGCCCTTGCGCCCGGCGCCGGAGGACTGGGGGCGGACGCCCTGGCCCTCGGGGATGTTCACCGGCCCGGGGTCCACCGGAAGGGGGTCCACGCTCAGCCGGGCGCTCTGGGGCTGGGCGCAGGGCAGGGAAAACAGGCCCAGGTAGTCCCACACCCGGACCTTATAGGCCCGGAACTCCAGCAGGCCGCAGTGGGCGGTGTCCACATCCAGCTCCTCCGGGGCGCGCCGGGCAAGCCCCGTGAAAGCCAGCTTCTCCTTGCGGCAGGCCCCGGTGAGCAGATTGCGGGTCTCCAGCCGCAGGGACAGCCGGGCCAGGGGCAGGGGGGAGCGGTTTTCCACGCTCAGACGCCACACCCCGCGCTCCCCGCGGGCCAGGCAGGGCGGGGCGGCGGACAGAGACAGGCGGCACCCGGCCATGCCGGGCAGGCTCAGGGCCAGGGAGAGCAGCGGAAAGGCGATCATCAGGGCCAGCAGGAAGTGGGCCAGGTAGTTTTCGTTGGTGATCTGGAACAGCAGCACCCCGGCCAGCGCCATGCAGTAGATCAGGCGGCGAAGGACCATGGCGGTCACCGGATGCGGGGCGGATGGACCGAGTGGAGCACCTCGTCGGCGATCTGGGCCAGCCGCTCCGCCCCGCCCACCGCACCGGCGGGCAGGAGCAGGCGGTGGGCCACCGCGTCGGTCCAGATGTACTGCACATCCTCGGGGATGACGAAGTCCCGTCCCCGGAGGAAGGCGGTGGCCCGGCTCAGGGCGGCCACGGCGATGCCTGCCCGGGGGCTGGCCCCCTGGAGCAGCTGGGGGTGCTCCCGGGTGGCCCGGATGAGCCGGACGATGTAGGAGAGCACCTCCTCGTCGATGAACACCTGGTCCACCAGGCCCCGGAGCCAGGCCAGCTGCCGGTGGTCCATGACCTGCTGCACCTGGGCCAGCCCCTCGCCCTTCTGCTTGCGGCGCAGCAGCTCCACCTCGTCCTGGGAGGCGGGATAGCCCAGGGAAAGGCGCAGGGCGAAGCGGTCCAGCTGGCTGTCGGGCAGCAGCTGGGTGCCCGATGCGCCCACCGGGTTCTGGGTGGCGATGACCAGGAAGGGGTCGGGGATGGCGTGGGTGACGCCGTCCACGGTGACCTGTCCCTCTTCCATGGCCTCCAGCAGGGCGGACTGGGTGCGGCTGGTGGCCCGGTTGAGCTCGTCAGCCAGGAACAGGTTGCACAGCAGGGCGCCGGGCTGGTACTCCATCTGCCCGCTGTCTTTGTTATACAGGGAGAAGCCCGTCAGGTCGGAGGGCATCACGTCGGGGGTGAACTGCACCCGGCGGTAGCTCAGGCCCAGGGCCCGGGAAAAGGCCAGGGCCATGGTGGTCTTGCCCACGCCGGGGATGTCCTCCAGCAGGATATGGCCCCGGGAGAGGATGGCCAGCAGCGCCTTGATGAGGATCTCGTCCTTGCCCACCACGGCCTTCTTCACCTCGTTGACCACGCTGGCGGCCAGTTGTTTGTCGTTCATCGTTTCACATCCTTGGTACATAACACTAGAGCGGCGGAGACTGTCCCCGACGGTCTGATACTTTATCATAGCAGAAAATGCAGGATTTGAACAGTGAATTTTATGTAAATCCAGCGGCAGGGCGAACGCGCGCAGAAAAACGCCCGGAGCGGCCACAGGCGTTGGCCGTTCCGGGCGGCTTACGACACGGGGAGGGCGCCGCTGAACCAGAGCGGGCGGGCCAGGCTCGTAAAATCGTCCGCGGTGGTGACCACCACGTTGTTCTCCCCGCTGGTGCAGTGGATGACCAGAAGATCGCCCTGGCTGTCCCAGCCGCCCACGATGCCGATGTGCTCGTCCTCCGGGTAAAAGGCCAGGTCTCCGGGGAGGGCGTCCTCCCAGCTGATGTCCTGGCAGGCTTTGTGCTGGGCCCGGGCGCCGCCTCCCTGGCTGATGAGGTACTGTCCGCCAGAGGCGTTGAAAAACACCCAGTCCACAAAGCCCGAGCAGTCCAGCCCGTAGGGGCGGTACAGGCCGGAGCTGACGCTGCCCGAGGCGGTCACCTTCCGCACCCCGCCCCAGCGCCCGTCCCAGCCCAGCACCCGGGACTTGCCGCCCCAGAAGTAGTTGACCTTGCCCACCAGGGAGCAGGCCGCCTCCACCACCGCCCGGCGCTCTGGAGACAGGCCGCCCGGCAGGGCGGCGAGCAGCGCCGACCCGTCGGGGTGGAGGGTGTCCAGGTCGCCCAGCCAGCCCGCCAGTACCTCCGGCCGGGCCAGCAGGGAGGCCAGCGCCTTTTTCTGCGCCCCGGTGAAGTTGTAGACGGTGGCCATCTCCTCCGGGGAGCGGGTGCCGGCGGTGAGGGTGAGCACCTCCTCGGCGTAGTTCTCCCCCTGGATGCGCGTCAGCTGGGCGGAGAGCAGGACCATGTCTCCAAAGACCTGCTCCAGCTGGGCGGCCTGCTCCTCGTCCAGGGTGGACAGGGCGTCCGCGCCGTCCCCCTGGGTGACCTTGCAGGCAAAGACGGCCAGGATGCCGTTCCAGTCCGGCCCGCCGCCTTGGAACTGGATGTCGTGGTAGTCCCCTGCCTGGAGCTCGGCCAGGCGGTCCTTATAGGCGGCGTTGAGCTGGGCCACGGCCATGTTGACGGAGATGGGGCTGGAGGCACGGTTTTCTGCCGGCCCGCCGGGGGACAGCCCCCTCCAGAGCAGGACAAGGAAGAGCGCGATGGCCAGGGCGGCCGCCCCGGCGGCCCTGGCCCAGGGCCGTTTTGTCCCGGTGGATGGCTTGTGCCGCCGCGGTTGGAATGCCTTGATATGCCTCACCCCCAAGGCGGGAGCCATTTCGGTGGGGCCCCTGCCATGCCCGTCCAGGAGGAAAGAGAACAGCTTGCCCGCTGGGACAGGGCCTGTGTTTATCTATATGAGCCAAGAGCGGCGGTGATGAGCAGAAAAAAGGAGATCCCCCGGTGCGGCCAGGGTGGGCCGCCCCAGGGGACAGATCGATATGGCCGTTACGCCTTCCGGCTGCTGCTGCGCTCCATCTGGTGGGCGATGAGAAAGCCCGCGGCAAAGCACAGCACGCACACCAGCACCTGGACCGGGCCGGAGAAGGAGGTGGGGAAGATGGTCAGCGCCGAGGAGATCACAAACCCCAGCAGGATGCGGCTGACCAGGGCGTAATGCCTCTGCATCAGCCGGTCCACCGCCCGGGCGCACAGCAGGAGGGTGACCAAAAAGCCGATGGCCAGGGGGATGACGACCTGGAAGTCCAGATGGCCGATGCCTTCGGCCATGGGCTGGTAGAGCCCCATGAAGAGCAGCAGGGAGGAGGAGCTCAGCCCCGGCAGGATCATGCTGAAGGCCCACACCGCCCCGCAGAACAGGTACCAGCCCCAGTTGGGCTGGATGCTGCCCCCGGTGGTGGAGCCCAGCAGATGGAACAGAAAATAGGACAGCGCCAGGCTGATCACAAAGCTGCCCCAGCCCTTGTCGGGCCCGCTGAGCTCTGACTTTTTCATCAGGCCGGGGATGGTGCCGCAGATGAGCCCGGCGAACAGGGTGATGGTGGACACCGCCGCCACAGTGAGCAGATATTCCACCGCCCGGGCCAGCAGCAAGAACCCCAGGCCGCCCCCCAGGATCAGGGGGATGAACAGGCGGTAATTCCGGCGCAGGGACTGCCACGGGTGGACAAAGAGGCCCACCATGGGCTCATAGAGGCCAAAGGCCACACACAGCACCCCGCCGCTGATCCCGGGCAGGATGGCACCGGTGCCGATGAGGGCGCCCTGTAAGAAAAGCAGTACGATACGCGATAGAGAGAATTTGTTGTCCTGCATAGACGACCTCCAGTCATGTGCGGCCGCCATGTGGGATGAGAGCATGTTGGCGGGGCTAGCTGTATCTTATCAGGGCGGGTATGCCCTGTCAAGGGAAAGAAAAGGCGAGGGGGAGAAAGCTGACTTTTACCAAGAGCAAAGAAATCGAGAATAAAAAAGTACAGGAAGATCACCTGCCCGGAGTTCTGGCCAGCAGCGCGGGTGCGCCATACAAGGTTTTCACCGAAGGTGAAAACCTTGGCGGAGGGGCGGCTTCGCCGCCCTGAGCATTATGATCGCGAAGGGCGGAGCAGGCCCTCGGCCCGCGCAGTCCACAAAAAGGACACGACGTAGGTCGTGCCCTTTTTGTGAAAGGGCCGGTCAAAATCGATATTTTTCAGGGGCAGACAAAACCACCGCGAACCGGCGGCCCCGAACCGAAGCCCAGCGAAGCGGGTTCAGTTTGGAAGCGGGGAGCAGCTTCAATGAGCGCGCGATGAGATTTGCAATGAAATAAAAAAGCTCGTCGCAAGCGATATATCGCTTGCGACGAGCTGGTACGGCTGAAGGGATTCGAACCCCCGACCTTTTGGTTCGTAGCCAAACACTCTATCCAGCTGAGCTACAGCCGCATACCGTACACGGGGTTATCCCCTCGTGACAGCTTAATTATATTAACACACTTCAAATCGAAATGCAAGCATTATTTTTAATTTTTTAGGAGAAAAATGGAGGCGGGGCGAAGCCCCGCCTCCTGTGTCCATCGTTCAGCAGCCGCAGCCGTTGCCGCAGCCATTGTTGTTGCAGCCGAGACCGCCCCAGCCACCGCCACAGCAGCAGCACAACAGCAGAAGGATGATGATCCACCAGCAGCTCCCGCCGCCAAAGCCGCAGCCATTATTGCACCCCATATGAAGTACCTCCTTGTGATAGTTGGAGACGGGCGGCTCTGCCGCCGGGTCGTCTCAAACCATCCTATGCGCCAGGCAGGAAAGGGTGCGGGAGGTCTGCCAGAGCCGTCAGGCGGTTGGACCAGAGATCAGGACAGCCACAGGTCGAAGCGCTGGAGCATGGTGGCCACCTCGCAGCGGGTGGCGCTGTTGGTGGGGGAAAGGCGGCCGTCGGATCCCTGGAGCAGGCCCACGGCCACGGCCCAGGACACGCTGTCCGAGGCAAAGGAGCTGATATCGCCATAGTCGCTGAAGCTGGTGACATCAGCCCTGGCGGAGCCGTCGTGGCCGTAATAGGTGCAGTATCGGTGGAACATGGTGACGATCTGCTCCCGGGAGACATCGTCGTCCGGGGCGAAGGTGCCGTCACCGGCGCCGGTGACGATCCCCGTTTGGGAAGCCCAGAGGACGGCGTCGGTGTACCAGGTGCCGGCGGGCACATCGGAGAAGGGGATATCTCCGCTCACCGCCGGCTGGCCCGCCAGGCGGTAGAGG
This sequence comes from Clostridiales bacterium, assembly GCA_019421525.1. Classification (GTDB taxonomy): domain Bacteria; phylum Bacillota; class Clostridia; order Oscillospirales; family Oscillospiraceae; genus Enterenecus. The sequence goes on along the minus strand of JAHZFC010000049.1, from coordinate 4,044 downwards.
ACGGTGACCAGCATGGAGCGGCTCATAGTGGCGGTGGGGGCGAAGGTGGTATCGCTGGTGCCCTGGAACAGGCCGCGCTCCACCACATACATCACCGCGTCAAAATACCAGGCGCTGTTGGACACATCCCGGAAGGGAGACTGTACCGGGGCGGTCCCTGTGGCGGTGGTGCGCCACAGGCCCTCCGCAGCGCAGGAGGAGGAGGAAGCGGCGGTGACCACCACCTCTGTCTCCGTCAGGTAGCGGTGGCCGGCAGTCAGGGCAGAGCCGGCGGCCAGCTCGGTGCCCGCAGTCACGTCCACCAGGGCGGCTGAGGCGGTGGCAGAGCCGGAATACCACATCAGGCCGGAGCCGGCGGCCAGGGTGACCGTCTCCCCGGCCAGGGGGTAGACAGCCTGGAAGGAACTGGTGGAGGTCCAGCCGCTGCCGGACAGGTCCTGCCCGGTCTGTTCCTCCAGCTTGTCCTCCGCGGCGGCATAGACCTCATCCAATGCATCCAGGGAGGAGCGCAGCGTGTCAGTCAGCTGGGAGGCAAAGGTACCGCTGAGATAGCTCAGGGAGATCACCGTGTTTTGGCCGCTGGAAAAGACGAAAGCTGTGCTGGCGGCGGCCACGGCCAGTGTCAGCGCGATGGTCCGTATCGTTTTTTTCATAATTCATCCTCTGAGATCATATAGCTTAACGTCAGGAGACTGTCGGCAAAATGTACGTCCTCCACCTTGACGGATTCCACGTCAGCGGGGGGGAGCTCCACGTTGGTGAAGTTCCAGATGCCCTGGATGCCGCAGGACACCAGCCGGCGGGCGCTCTCCGCGGCCACCGAGGCCGGGACAGTGAGCACCCCGACGCTGACACCGTGCTCCCGCACATAGGTCTCCAGCATGTCAGTGTGATATACCGGTACGCCGCCCAGTCGGGTGCCCACGATGGTGGGTTCCACGTCGAAAGCGGCGATGAGACGGAAGCCGTTGAAGCGGAAGGGAAAGTTTTCGATAAGGGCCCGGCCCAGGTTGCCGGCGCCCAGGATGACCGCCGTATGGTTCCGGTTCATCCCGAGGATCTCCGCCACCTCGCTGCGCAGGCGCT
>JAHZFC010000049.1:0-2948 GCA_019421525.1 Clostridiales bacterium | reverse complement strand
TTGGCCGAACTCGCCGAAGCAGGACAGATCTTGCCGGATCTGGGAGGCAGTCAGCCCCATGGACTTGGCCAGGGCGCTGGAGGAGATGCGGACAGAGCCGCTGCGATACAGATCGTCCAGATGGCGGTAGTACCGGGGCAGGCGGCGGATCACAGCGGTGGAAACGCGGTCTTTTTTCATGGACACACCTGATTTCCGTTGGGATATCTGCGCACGCCCGTGCAAGTCGTCCGCGGAAGATCTTGGCACAGAGGTGGAGCGCAGGATGGGCATATGGCAGGATACGCCCATCGTCCTCTATTGTAGCGTATTTCTTCTGACTTGTCAATTTTTTTAACAATCTTTGGTCCCGCCCTCCCGAGATATTTGGAAGGGCGGAGAGGGAGGCGCGTATGGAACAGCAAACAGGAACTTTGGTGGTCTGGGTGACCACCTCCCGGGCCCAGCTCCCGGTGGAGGGAGCAAGCGTGGCGATCGCCAGGCCGGAAGAGGATGGGCGCTGGCAGCTCATCGCGCTGCTGATCACCGATGAGAGCGGCCGGGCCGGCCCTCTCACCCTGCCGGCAGCGGTGGAGGGGGGCGACGGCCTGGTCCCCGGGGGGCCCCGGCCCGATGCGATGTACGCCATGCGGGTGGAGCATCCGGACTACGAGATGGTAGACGTGGATCAGTTTCAGATCTTTCCAGACGTCACATCCATCCAGCAGATCGACCTGGTGCCGCTGGGCGATCCGTCCTGGGATATGGGAGGGGTGAGCGAGGAGATCACAGCAGAGCCCCAGTTCAGATAAGGAGGTGTTCGTGTGCCGGTCTCTGTTTTGCCCTATGTCCCGCAGTATATCACCGTCCACCTGGGGCCTGCCGGTCAATGGGCGGAAAATGTGACGGTGACGTTTCCGGATTACATCAAGAACGTGGCCTCCAGCGAGGTGTACCCCACTTGGGATGAGCAGGCGCTGCGGGCCAATATCCTGGCACAGATCTCCTTTGCCCTCAATCGGGTGTACACAGAATACTATCCCAGCCAGGGGTATGACTTCGACATTACCGGATCGACGGTCAACGACCAGAAGTTCACCAAAGGGCGCAACACCTTTGAAAATATCGACCGGCTGGTGGATGAGATGTTCAACTCCTACATCCGGCACCGCGGCTTTGTGGAGCCGCTGTCCGCCCGGTTCTGCAACGGCACCACCGTCACCTGCGAGGGCCTGTCCCAGTGGGGCAGCGAGGAGCTGGCCCGGCAGGGGATGGGATATATGGATATCCTGCGCTATTATTACGGGGACGACATCGAACTGGTGACCAATGCCCCTATCCGGAATGTGCCCGAGTCCTACCCGGGGGCCCCGCTTCGGATGGGGTCCACCGGGGAGGATGTGGTGGTGCTCCAGACCATGCTCAACCGGGTGGGACAAAACTATCCGGCGATCCCCCGCATCAGTCCGGTGGATGGGGTGTTCGGCAGCCAGACCCAGGAGGCGGTGCGGACCTTCCAGTCCATCTTCGGTCTGAGCCAGGATGGGGTGGTGGGCCGGGCCACCTGGTATCAGCTGGTGTTCCTCTATGTGGGCGTGAAGGACCTGTCAGAGCTGGTCAGCGAGGGGCAGCAGTTCTATAACATCCAATATGGTCCCTCCGTGCCCACCCTCAGCGAGGGGAGCGTCGGGCCCGCGGTGGGCGCGCTCCAATACTTCCTGGCCATCGTGGCCCAGTTCCGGTACAATATCCCGGCCCCGGCCATCGACGGGATCTTCGGCCCGGCCACCCGGAGCTCGGTGGAGGCGTTCCAGCGGCAGGTGGGCCTGGAGCCAGACGGCATCGTGGGGCAGGCTACCTGGGAGCGGCTGTTCTCCGAGTATCAGGGGATCGCCCGGTCCACGCTGGCCTATGCCAACCTGCCGGTGGAGCCGGAGGATCTCGAGGATGTGGCGGGGCAGTTCCCCGGCGGGACGATCTCCTATGGGAGCCAGGATTGAGAGGAGGAGAGGGAGATGAAAACACAGCTCACAGGGCAGCCGGTCTGGGACCTCCAGGAGATGCTGCTGATCCTGTCCCAGGAATATCCCCAGATCCCTGTGGTACGCCCCAGCGGCGCCTTCGGCGAGGGGACGCTGGAGGGGGTGATGGTGTTCCAGCGCGATTTCCCCCTGCCGGTGACAGGGGTGGTGGACCTGGCTACCTGGCAGGCCATCTTCCGGCAGTACCGGGACACGCTGCGCCGCATCGGCCAGCCGCCCTCTCTGAGGGTGATGCACAACACCAGGGGCACGCTCCAGGAGGGGGACCGGCAGTCTCAGGTGCAGCTGGTGCAGGTGATGTTCGACTCCCTGGTCCCGGTGCTCGCCGGGTTCCGGGCTACCGGCGGCGACGGGGTGTACCAGGGGGCTACGGTGGAGAACACCAAGCAGGTGCAGAGGGCGGCCGGCCTGGAGGAGACCGGGATCCTGGACCGGGCGGCCTGGGACAGCCTGGCCCGGCTGTACCACCTGTTCGTCACCCGGGAGGAACGGGGATAGGCAGGGGGGAAGAAAAAACTTCCGGCGCGCCGCGGCGCGCCGGAAGCTTTCAAAGCGAAGGTGTTTCTTAGAACTCGTAGCCCTCGGGCTCGTTGCTGTGCTCAAAGACATAGGGGTTCTCGATCTCGCCCTTGCGGACCTTCTCCCACCACTCGCCGGCCTTCTTGGGCATGGTGCGCCAGGACTCGGCAGTCTGGGGAGCCTCCATGTCGCGGGTGGCATAGCGCCAGTCGTTGACACGGCTGATGTACTTCTCGTCCTGCTGAGCGGAGTTCTCGTCGCCCAGGTCGCCGGCGGCGATACGCAGCAGGGAGCCGTACTGCTCGGACACGGTGTGCAGCTTCAGGTCCTCCACGAACAGCTTCTTCAGAGGACGCTTGGCCAGGTTGGACATGATGGTGCGGTTCTCATAGGGCATGGTCTTCCACA
>JAHZFC010000048.1 GCA_019421525.1 Clostridiales bacterium | reverse complement strand
GAGTACATCCAAAGGATCGTCCGGGGCGTGTTCGCCCACGGGGCAGAGCTGGACAATGACATCGCAAGATACGCCAAGGGATGGAGCTTTGCCAGGATCGACCGGGTGGCAGCGGCCATCATGCGGGTGACCATGTTCGAGATATTGTATATGCCGGATGTGCCCAACAAGGTGGCCATCAACGAGGCGGTGGAGATCGCGAAAAAGTATCTGGACGAGGATACGGTCAAATTCGTCAACGGGATCCTGGGCTCTTTCGTGCGGACGGAATGCCCCGCCGAGAGCTGAGCCGGCGGAGAAGGGAGCATGAAATGGGCCAGGTCTGTATCGGATTTGACACCAGCAACTACACCACGTCTGCCGCCTGGTTCGACGGACAGGCAGGGGAGAACCAAGGCAAGCTCCTGACGGTGCCAGAGGGTGCTCTGGGCCTGCGGCAGAGCGATGCGGTGTTCCAGCACGTCAAGCGCCTGCACCGGATGACCCAGGCGCTGTGCGCCCAGCCTCTCCCCGGCGATGTGGCCGCCGTGGGCGCGTCCACACGGCCCAGGGAGGTGGAGGGTTCCTATATGCCCTGTTTCCTGGTGGGCGAGGGACAGGCCAAAACGCTGGCCGCTGTGCTGGGCGTACCCTTTTATCCCTGCTCCCACCAGCAGGGGCACATCGCGGCGGCGGCCTGGTCCGCCGGCCGGCCGGACCTGCTGGACCAGCCTCATCTGGCCTGGCACCTGTCAGGCGGGACCACGGAGCTGCTCTATGTCCGGCCGGAGGGCCACACTGTGTCCGACCAGCTCATCGGAGGCACATCGGATATCTCTGCCGGCCAGTTGGTGGACCGGATCGGCGTGGCGCTGGGCCTGCCGTTCCCGGCCGGGAAAGGACTGGACGAGCTGGCACACCAGTCGGACAGCACGGCGCGTTTTTCCGTAAAGCTCCAGGAGGGGCGTTTTTCCCTGTCCGGTATGGAGAATAAGATAAAAGCCATGATCGACGCTGGGACGCCGGCACCCGATGTGGCCCGATATACCTTCGAGACACTGGCACTGGTCCTGGACCGGGCCACGGAAGCGGCATGGAAGGTGTATGGCCGCCTGCCAGTGCTCTGTTCCGGTGGGGTGGCCTCCAGCAACTTGCTTCGGCAGCGCTTGGCGCCGCTGGAGGCGGTGTTCGCCCCGCCCCAGTATTCCACGGACAACGCCCTGGGCGTGGCCATCCTGACCCACCGGGCGCTGGAGCGGAGGGTGGAGCCATGCGTTTGAGCGAGCTGCCGGTATATTCCGTCTGGCAGGTCAACCAATATGTGAAGCAGATGATGGATCAAGATCAGCTGCTGGCCGGTCTGCTGGTCCGGGGGGAGATCTCCAACTACAAAAAATACCCCTCCGGACACCACTATTTTTCCCTGAAGGACGAGCAGGGGGCCATCCGGTGTGTCCTGTTCCGGGGAGATGCCGTCCGGCTGCGGTTCCAGCCCGCCAATGGGATGCGGGTGGTAGCCTATGGCCGGGTGTCTGTTTTCCCGCGGGATGGACAGTATCAGCTGTATTGCACGCAGCTGTTTGCCAACGGCCTGGGAGACCTCCATGCGGCCTTTGAACAGCTCAAGGAGCGTCTGGCCCGTGAGGGATTGTTCGCCCAGGAGGCCAAGCGTCCGCTGCCCAGGTATCCCAGGAAGATCGCGCTGATCACCTCTCCGGCCGGAGCGGCAGTACGGGATATGATCCGGGTGCTGCGGGCCCGATGGCCCATGGCCCAGGTGCTGGTGGTCCCGGTGCGGGTCCAGGGGGAGGGGGCGGCGGCTGAGATCGCCGCCGCCATCCACACGGTCAACGGCCTGTCCGGAGTGGACCTGATCATCACCGGCCGGGGCGGCGGATCGATGGAGGACCTGTGGGCATTCAATGAAGAAGTGGTGGCTCGGGCGATCTTCGTGTCCAATATCCCGGTGATCTCCGCCGTAGGGCACGAGCCGGACGTGACCATCGCCGACTATGTGGCCGACCTGCGGGCGGCCACCCCCTCCAATGGCGCGGAGCTGGCGGTGCCGGACCAGAACGAGGTGCGCCAACAGCTCCGGCAGCTGGAACGGCGGATGGTCCGGGCGATGTCCGCCCGGCTTGAGATCCAGCGCCGGCGGCTGGAGCAGCTGCGGCAGGCACGGGTGCTGCAGAGCATGAAAGCCCCCATCGAGGACCGGCGTATGCTGCTGGACTTCTGGCAGCGGAGGCTGTCCTCCGCCTGTGAGCAGAGGATAAAGTCCGGCAGGGCGGAGCTGGCCCGCTTGTGCGCGGGGCTGGATGCCTTGAGCCCGCTTAAAGTATTATCCAGAGGCTACGCCATCGTGCGCAAGGACGAGCACGTGGTCCAGAAGCTCGCCCAGGCGGAGCCTGGGGACCGGCTGGAGATCCTGGTCACAGACGGAAAGCTGCTGTGCCAGGTGGATGGGAAGGAGAAAGTCGAATGGCGGCAAAAAAGCAGATGAGCTTTGAGCAGGCGATGGACCGCCTGGAGCAGATCGTCAAAGAACTGGAGAGCGGCCAGGGCCCTCTCGATCAGGCCTTGGCCCTGTTTGAGGAGGGCAGCAAGCTGGCTGGCTCCTGCTCGGCCATGCTGGACAAGGCGGAGCAGAAGGTGACCAAACTGCTCCAGGCAGACGCTGGCGCGGAGGGGCCCTTTGAGGCCAGCGACAGCTCGCCCCAGAGCTGACCTGGGCCGCAGGACGGTGGAGCGCGTTTCATACAGAAAGGATGGGCGACATGGGATTCCAACAGGAGATGGAGCAGCAGCGCCAGATGATCGAGGCGCGTCTTTCAGAGGCATTTCCCGGGAAAGGACTTGGACAGGCGATGTCATACAGCCTGATGGCCGGAGGCAAACGCATCCGGCCCATCCTGGTCCTGGGATTTTGTGAGGCCGCGGGCGGAAAGGCCGAGCAGGCCCTGGATGCGGCCTGTGGAGTAGAGATGCTCCACACCTATTCTCTGATCCATGACGACCTGCCCTGTATGGACAACGACGACCTGCGCCGGGGAAAGCCCACCTGCCACAAGGTCTACGGGGAGTGTACGGCCACCCTGGCTGGGGACGCCCTCCAGGCAGCTGCCTTTGAATGGGTGCTGACCTGCCCCACATTGGAGGACGGCGTCCGGGCGCGGATGGGACTCATTTTAGCCCGGGCGGCAGGGCTTGACGGTATGTGCGGCGGGCAGTATCTGGATATGGAGGCAGAGGGACGGCAGCCCACTCTGGAGGAGCTGACCCTCATCCACGGGCAAAAGACGGCGGCTCTGCTCCGGGCGGCCTGCCAGATCGGGGTACTTTGCGCCGGACTGCGGCCGGATACAGATGCGGACCTGTCCGCGGCGGGGGATTACGCCGAGCATCTGGGGATGGCTTTCCAGATCAGGGACGACCTTCTGGATGCCATTTCCACCACGGAGACGCTGGGGAAGCCCGTGGGCTCTGACCGGGCCAATGGGAAGCACACCTTTGTCTCACTGCTGGGACGGGAGGATTGTGCGGCTTTGGTATTGGAGCACACCCGCCTGGCACAGGAGGCGCTGGCGCGATTCCGGGGCGATACGGCTTTCCTGAAGTGGCTGGCGGACGAGCTGGCCGGACGTGACCGCTAAACGAGTGGGGGGACGATGACATGATCAATCAGGTCTTGGTGCTTTCCGCCTGTTCCTGGGCCATTGCCCAGGTGCTCAAGTTTTTTATCTCCGCCATCACCAACCGTAAGTTCGAGGTCCAATATCTGCTGACCGGCGGCGGGATGCCCAGCTCCCACTCCTCCTTCGTCTGCACCTGCGCTACGTGTGCGGCCATATTGACGGGGTTGGACTCTGTGACGTTTGCCATCAGCGTGGTCCTGGCCCTGATCGTGATGTATGACGCGGCCAACGTGCGCAAGGAGACGGGGGAGCAGGCAAAGGTGCTCAACTACATCATGGAAAACTGGGACAGCCAGAAGCCGGAGCTGTTTGCAGAGGAGCTCAAGGAGCTGATCGGGCACACCTGGCTCCAGGTGGGGGCTGGACTGGTATTAGGTATCATCGTGGGCGTGGTGGGCTGTGCCCTGTGGCCATGAATCCCGGAGACGGCAAAAGGTAAGGAGGTGAGAGGCCATGCCGGACGATCTGAGCAAGATCACAGACCAACAGGCGGAGCAGCTGTGCGCCCAGCTTAGGGAACGGCTCGTTGAAGTCGTCTCCCAGACGGGGGGACACCTTGCATCCAACCTGGGCGTGGTGGAGCTCACCGTGGCCATCCACCGGGTCTTTCATACCGAGTGGGACAGGCTGGTGTTTGATGTAGGGCATCAGTGCTACTGTCATAAGATACTGACCGGACGGGACGGGGCTATGGAGACGCTGCGCTCCTTTGGCGGCCTGTCCGGGTTCCCCAAGCCCAACGAGAGCCGGACCGACGCCTTTGTGGCAGGCCATGCCTCCAACGCCGTATCTGTGGCCCTGGGGATGGCCAGAGCCAGGACCTTGCAGGGGGAGGACTATGATGTGCTGGCCCTGCTGGGGGACGGCGCGCTCACCGGAGGATTGGCCTATGAGGGCCTGACCAATGCGGGGCAAAGCGGCGAGCGGCTCATCGTCATCCTCAACGACAATGGGATGTCCATCACGCCCAACGTGGGCAGCATCGCCGACTACCTGGCCCACCAGCGGCTCAAGCCCCAGTACCTGCGGCTGAAAAAGCTCTACCGGGGCTTGACAGGGCACGGGCCGGTGGGCAGGGCTGTCTATCGGTTCACCCATGTGGTGAAAAAGGCAGTCAAGGACGCGATCCTCCCATGCAGTATGTTTGAAGACATGGGATTTTCCTATGTGGGGCCGGTGGATGGCCATGACGTGAAACAGCTGACCCGGGTGCTCACCTATGCCAAGGACCTGGGCGGGCCGGTGCTGGTCCATGTCAAGACCCAGAAGGGAAAGGGCTACCGTCTGGCAGAGAAGGAGCCGGACCGCTTTCACGGCATCGGTCCCTTTGACCCGGAGACGGGGGAGAGCCTGCGCCCGGCAGGGGCGAACTTCTCCGCCGTGTTCGGACAGGCTATGTGTCAATTTGCCCAGCGGGATGGGCGCATCTGCGCCATCACAGCGGCCATGCAGTCCGGGACAGGGCTGGACGGATTTGCCCAGCAGTTCCCCAGCCGCTTTTTTGATGTGGGCATCGCAGAGGGACACGCTGTCGCCATGGCGGGCGGTATGGCAAAGCAGCGGCTGCTGCCGGTGTTCGCCGTTTACTCCACGTTTTTGCAGCGCTCCTATGATATGCTGCTCCATGACGTGGCCCTGCAAAAGCTCCATGTGGTGCTGGCGGTGGACCGGGCCGGGCTGGTGGGCGAGGACGGGGAGACCCACCAGGGCATCTTCGACATCGCGTACCTGTCTTCCGTGCCCGGGATGACCATCCTGTGCCCGGCCAGCTTCGCGGAGCTGAAGTTGATGCTGGAACACGCCCTGTTCAAGGTCCGGGGCCCCGTGGCCGTCCGCTATCCCCGTGGTGGCGAGGGTCGGTTCCGCCAAAATACCGGCGTGGAGGGGACTGCGGTGGTGCGCCGTGGGGACGACTTCACACTGATCGCCTATGGGACGATGATCAATGTGGCGCTGGATGCGGCTGACCTGCTGGAAGGGCAGGGGATATCTGTCCGCGTGCTGAAGCTCAACAGCGTCCGGCCACTGGATATGTCCCCCATCCAGCAGGCCGTCCGGGATACCGGGCATCTGCTGGTGGCAGAGGAGTGCATCTCCTCCGGCTGCGTCGGCCAGCAGGTCGCCTCCCGTCTCCTGGAGACCGGAACGATCCCCGCTTCTTTGACCCTGGTGGACCTGGGCGAGCAGTTCGTCCCCCATGGGACGGTGGATCAGCTGCGCAAGCTGTGCGGGATCGACGCGGAGTCCATCGCGCAAAAAGCATTGGAGGTGCTGGGCCGTGGCTAAAAAACGTCTGGATGTCCTGATGGTGGAGCAGGGGCTGGCGGAGAGCCGCCAGAAGGCCCAGGCCCTCATCATGACCGGGCAGGTCTTTATCGGAGACCGGCGGTACGACAAGGCCGGCGCGACGGTGGATGAGACGGCCCGTCTGGAGGTCCGGGGGCAGAGCCTGCGCTATGTCAGCCGGGGCGGGCTGAAGCTGGAAAAGGCCATGACCTGTTTCCCCATCCGGCTGGACGGATGTGTGGCGGCGGACATCGGTGCGTCCACCGGCGGCTTTACAGACTGCATGCTCCAAAACGGAGCGGCTAGGGTATACGCTGTGGACGTGGGCTATGGCCAGCTGGCCTGGTCCATCCGAAATGATGAACGGGTGGTGTGCCTGGAGCGGACCAATGCCCGGTATCTGACAAAGGAGCAGATCCCGGAGCCACTGGACTTTGCCTCCATCGATGTATCCTTTATCTCCCTGAAGCTGATCTTGCCCGCTCTGCGGCCGCTGATGGGAGAAAAGGGCCAGGTGGTCGCCCTGGTCAAGCCTCAATTTGAAGCTGGGCGGGAAAAGGTGGGGAAAAAGGGCGTGGTCCGGGACCCAGCCGTCCATCTTGAGGTGCTGGAGCATTTCCTGAAACATGCGGATGAGGCGGACTTTTCTGTCAAGGGACTTACCTTTTCACCCATTCGCGGGCCGGAAGGGAACATCGAGTATCTTGGATATCTGACCGTTGGGCGGGGAACGCCCTGTGAAGAGGACCTGGAGGAGCTGGTCAAGCGCTCTCATCAGGTGTTGGAGGGGTAGCGCGTGAAAGTCATTCTCAGTCCAAATCCCTATCGTGACCTGGGCCTGAAAGCGGCCCAGTCGGCCAAAAAGATCCTGGAGCACCACGGGGTGGAGACCGCCATCTGCCTGCCCTTTTCCCTGGATGAGCACAGCCGGGTGGAGATCCCCTCCCATCTGAAGCTGTCCCCGATGGATAAGTCTCTGCCTGGCGCAGATGTGCTCATCTGCTTTGGCGGGGACGGCACAATCCTCCATGCGGCCAAAGACGCCAACCCGTATGATATCCCTATCCTCGGGGTCAACATGGGGAGCGTTGGCTTCATGGCGGAGCTGGAGCACAGTGAGCTATCCCTCCTCTCCAGGCTGGTCAGCGGAAAGTACGTGGTGGAAGAGCGCATGATGCTGGAGACCGTGGTCAAGCGGGAGGGGAAGGTGGTCTATCGGGACACCGCCCTCAATGACGCAGTGTTGACCAAAGGCTCCGTGGCCCGTGTGCTGGATCTGGAGGTGACAGGCGACCGGGTGACTATTACCTCATTTTCCGGTGATGGGATCATCGTGAGCACCCCCACCGGATCGACCGCCTACTCCCTGGCAGCGGGGGGACCCATCGTGGAACCCTCGGCGAAAAATATCATCGTGACACCCATCTGTGCCCACTCCCTCAAGGTCAAGCCCATGGTGCTGGACCGGGACCGCACCGTGGGCGTCCGACTGGAGCAGGGCAGCCGCCGCAGCGCCTACCTGTCGGTGGACGGAGGAAAGTCCTTCAAGGTGCTGTCCAGCGACCGGGTGGAGGTGCGCCGCTCAGGTCAGGTGACCCGCCTCATCCGGCTGTCCGGCCGCAGTTTTTATGAGTTGATCCATCAAAAGTTGGGAAAGGGGTGACGACCCGTGAAGGAGAAGCGTCAGGCTGAGATCGTCCGCATCATCTCTGAGCAGGACGTGGAGACCCAGGAGCAGCTGCTGGTGCAGCTGGAGCTGCGGGGCATCAAGGTGACCCAGGCCACGATCTCCCGGGACATCAAGGAGCTGCATTTGGTCAAGGTGCCCACCGGGAACGGCGCCTACCGCTATGCGGTGGTGAACGGACAGCCCCGCCGGCACAATCACACCGGGCGGCTGCGGAATATCTTCCGGGAAGGGGTCACCTCCTTTGACGCGGCCCAGAACCTGGTGGTGGTCAAGACCATGCCTGGACTGGGATCTGCGGCGGGAGCCGCGCTGGATGACATGGAGATCGACGGTTTCGTGGGCTCTCTGGCCGGGGATGACACGGTGCTGCTCATCATGCGCACCAACGAGGATGCGGAAACGTTTCTGGACGAGATACGGTCTATGCTGGAATGAGGTGACGAGGGATGCTCTCCCTGCTCCATATCGAGAATATCGCGGTGATCTCCCAGGCGGATATCGCCTTTGAGCCGGGGTTCAACGTGCTCACTGGCGAGACGGGCGCGGGCAAATCCATCGTCATCGACTCCATTGGGGCGGTCATTGGGGCGCGCACCAGCCGGGATCTGATCCGGACTGGGGCAAAGTCGGCCCGGGTGTCCGCAGTATTCCAGCAGTTGCCCGCACTGCCCTGGTTCCAGCAGCAGGACCTCTATCCGGATGAGAACGGCCAACTGCTGGTGGAGCGGACCATCCAGCCTGATGGGAAGAATGCCTGCCGGGTCAACGGCCGTCCGATCCTGGTCAGCCAGCTCAGGGAGCTGGGCCGGCAGCTGCTCAACATCCACGGCCAGCACGACGGACAGCAGCTGCTGGACGAGACCTGCCACCTGGGGTATCTGGACAGCTTTGGCGGGCTGGACGAGCTGCGCGGGCAGTTCCAGAGCGCCTATGAAAAGGTACAGGATATCCGGCATGCTCTGGCCGCCCTGGAGATGGACGAGTCGGAGAAGGCCCGGCGGATGGACACCCTCAACTATCAGATCGGCGAGCTGGAGCGGGCCCAGCTGCGCCCCGGCGAGGAAGAAGAACTGACCGGGCGCCGGGAGCTGCTGCGGAACGCCGAGCGCCTTACCGAAGCCATCGACGGCGCCTGGCAGGCACTGAGCGGCGGTGAGGAGGGGGAGGGGGCCGTCTCCCTGCTGATGTCAGCAGAGGAGAGCCTGACCTCCGGCGGACGTTATAGCGAGGAACTGGCCAAGCTGGCCGCCCAGGCATCTGAGCTGCGCTATGCCCTGGACGACCTGGCTGAGCAGGTCCGGGATGCCCAGTCCTCTCTGGACTTCTACCCTGGGGAGCTGGACGAGGTGGAGGGACGTCTGGACGTCCTCCACCGACTGAAGCGGAAATATGGAGACAGCGTGGATGACATGCTGGACTACCTGGAGCAGTGCCGGAGGGAGCTGGATGAGATCCAGTTCTCCGAGGACCGGGCGCGCAAGCTGGAGCAAGAGTTGGAAACAGCTCTTGCCCGGGCCAGGGAGCAGGGAGAGGTCCTGTCGGATGCCCGAAAGGAAGCCGCAGAGCAGCTGGCCGGGCGCATCCAGTCAGAACTCAAGCAGTTGGATATGCCAAAGGTGCGCTTCCAGGTGGATTTTGCGCCGAGATCTTGTCAGGATGGCATGGACGCCACCGGGATGGACGAGGTGCGCTTCCTTATGTCCGCCAACCTGGGGGAGGAGCTGCGGCCCATCCAGAAGATCGCCTCCGGCGGTGAGCTGGCCCGCATCATGCTGGCGCTGAAAAATGTGCTGGCGGAAAATGACCAGGTGACCACCATGGTGTTCGATGAGGTGGACACCGGCGTGTCCGGCCGGGCTGCCCAGAAGGTGGCGGAAAAGCTCTTTGAGGTGGCCCGGGACCGACAGGTGCTGTGTGTGACCCACCTGCCTCAGATTGCTGCCATGGGAGATGTCCACTTCTCAGTGGAAAAAGGGGAGGCGAACGGACGCACCTTCACTGCAGTGGAGCGGCTCGATCGGGAGCGCCGGAGACAGGAGCTGGCCCGGCTGACCAGCGGAGACCACATCACCCCCACCGCCCTGGAGGGGGCGGAGGAGATGCTCTCGGCGGCGGAGCAGTGGAAAAAGAGAGGAAAAACAAATGATGAGTGAGCCGATCGACCGGGAAAAGCTGGCAGAAGCGATGTCCTGTCCCGGATGGATCGGAGCCGGTCCGTCGGGCATCTCCTACTGTGAGATGGCAGTGGATGGCTCCGACGCAGAGGACAAGGGCTTTGTCCACTGGAAAAGCTGGCAGGAGAGCGCATGATAAAAAAGAATTGACATTGGATCTTCCCTATGCTATGATGCTGACAATGCGTGGAAGAGGAAGAGTAGCAGGGATTTGCCTGACCAGAGAGACCCCGGCCGGTGAAAGGGGGAGAGGCACTCCTGTGAATACACCTTGGAGCGGCCCCCTGAACGGCAAAACGCTCAGTAGGGGAGGACGGGTGCGCCCGGTACAGCGTATAAGTCTCTGACTTTCTGAGGCCGTTTTTGCGAGAAAACGGCGAACAGAGGTGGTACCGCGTTCATCGCCCTCTGTCCCAATGGGACAGGGGGTGTTTTTTACGCAGCGGACAACAGAAAACAGGGAAAAGCTGGGCGTGCTATTTGTATTCTTGGCCGCTGTTCTGTACAGCATCGGGGGGCTTTGCATCAAAGTCATCCCCTGGAACGGACTGTCTATCAACGGCGGGCGGAACATGGTGGCACTGCTGGTCATTGGCGGCTATCTTCTGGCCACCAGGCACAGGCCGCGGTTCAACCGCTGGATCCTGGTGGGAGCGGTGTGCATTTGCGGGACCAACACCCTGTTCACCGTGGCCAACAAGCTGACCACAGCGGCAAACACCATCGTCCTGCAATTCACCGCACCGATCTTCGTCATCCTCCTGTCCGTGGTTTTCTGGAAAAGGCGGCCCCAAAAGCTGGACCTCATCGCCTGCGGGGTGGTGCTGGTGGGGGTGCTGTGCTTTTTCGTGGACAGCCTGGAGGCGGGGGGAATGGCCGGAAATATTCTGGCCCTGCTCTCTGGCCTGAGCTATGCCGGGGTGTTCCTGCTCAATGATCTTCCGGACAGCGACCCCATCTCCTCAGTGTTCTGGGGGGATGTGATGAGCGTGGCCATCGGCCTGCCCTTCCTGGTGCGGGAGACGGATCTCGGCCTGGTCCCCATGACCAGCCTGGTGATCTTAGGCGCCTTCCAGGTGGGCCTGGCCTATATCCTGCTCACCATCGGCCTGCGCACGACACCGGCGGTGACCGCTTCTCTGGTATCCGGTATCGAGCCGGTGCTCAACCCCATCCTGGTGGCGGTATTCTATCATGAGACCATTGGACCGCTTGCCCTGCTGGGGGCGGCCATCGTGGTGGGCGGCGTGGTCATTTATAATGTATTGAGAGTGAAACTTGATAAAATATAAGGAGTTGGAAACATGACACTTTACGAGGAACTGGTGGCCCGTGGGCTAATCGCCCAGGTGACCAATGAGGAAGAGATCAGGACCATGATCAATGCGGGCAAGGCCACCTTCTATATCGGCTTTGACCCCACGGCGGACAGCCTCCATGTGGGCCACTTCATGGCCCTGACCCTGATGAAACGCCTCCAGATGGCAGGCAACAAGCCCATCGCCCTGATCGGAGGCGGCACGGCCATGATCGGAGACCCCTCCGGCCGCACGGACATGCGCTCCATGATGACCCGGGAGACCATCGAGCACAACTGCGCCTGCTTCAAAAAGCAAATGGAGCGGTTCATCGAATTCGGCGAGGGCAAGGCCCAGATGGTCAACAACGCCGACTGGCTGCTCGACCTGAACTATGTGGACTTCATCCGGGACATCGGCGCGTGCTTCTCGGTGAACAATATGCTCCGTGCGGAGTGCTTCAAGCAGCGCATGGAGAAGGGGCTGTCCTTCCTGGAGTTCAACTACATGCCCATGCAGTCCTACGACTTCTACTACCTGTTCCAGCACTACGGCTGCAATATGCAGTTCGGCGGCAACGACCAGTGGTCCAATATGCTGGGCGGCACCGAGCTCATCCGCCGGAAGCTGGGCAAAGACGCCCACGCCATGACCATCGCTCTGCTCACCGATTCTCAGGGCAAGAAGATGGGCAAGACCGCCGGAAATGCCGTGTGGCTGGATGCCGACAAGACCTCTCCCTATGAGTTCTACCAGTACTGGCGCAATGTGGACGACGCGGACGTGATGAAGTGTGTGCGCATGCTCACCTTCCTGCCCCTGGAGCAGATCGACGAGATGGACAAATGGGAGGGGGCCCAGCTCAACCAGGCCAAGGAGATCCTGGCCTATGAGCTGACCAAGCTGGTCCACGGTCAAGAGGAGGCGGAGAAGGCCCAATCTGCCGCCAAGGCGCTGTTTTCCACCGGGGGGGACAAGGCCAACATGCCCACTACCGAGCTGGCAGAGGACGATTTTATGGATGGGCCCATCGGCGCGCTGAGCCTTCTGGTCAAATGTGGTCTGGCCGCCTCCAACGGAGAGGCTCGCCGGCTGATCCAGCAGGGAGGAGTCTCTGTGGACGATGTCAAGCTCAGTGATGTCAATGCTGTATTTGCCAAAGAGACCTTTGCCGGGGACGGTGTGATCATCAAGAAAGGTAAAAAGGTGTTCCACTGCGCCAAGCTGGCCTGACGGTGAAAGGAGCCCTGACACTGGATGTCAGGGCTCCTCTTGCTATGCCGGACATATTTGGACATGGCGAAGGATGTATAAGCTCAACAAAAACTAGATTTTGTTGAGCATATACGGCGCGATGCCTGTCAGAAAGAAGGGAGTGGGCCGCATCAGCGGTCCACTCCCTTGGCTTTCAACAGGTCGGACATATCGTACAGTCCCGGCTCCTCTACGCCAGCCAGGAAACGAGCCGCCTCCAGAGCCCCGGCTGCGAAGATGCTCCGGCTGGCAGCGTGGTGGGTGATCTCGATGACCTCATCCGGTCCGGCAAAGACGACTGCGTGGTCACCCACGATAGTGCCTCCCCGGACAGAGGAGATGCCGATCTCCTTACGATCTCTTGCCTTGCGGACCGAGTGGCGGTCATAGACATACTCAGGCTCGTAGGGCAGGGCAGAGGAGACCGCATCCGCCAGCATCAGAGCTGTGCCGCTGGGTGCGTCCAGCTTGCGGCGGTGATGACGCTCCACGATCTCCACATCGTAGCCGTCCCCCAGCGCAGCGGCTGCCTGCTTTACCAGAGCCAGCAGGACGTTGATGCCCAGGGACATATTGGCGGAACGAAAGATGGGGATATGTCGGGCTGCGTCCTCGATCATATCCAGCTGCGCCTGATTGTAGCCGGTGGTGGCCAGCACCAATGGGACATGACGGCTGGTGCCGAATCCCAACAGAGGCCCCAGTGCCGCGGGATCGGAAAAATCGATGACCGCTCCCGCATCCACATGGCACAGGGAGGGAGAGGGGAAGATGGGAAAGCTGTCGTTGGGCTGGCCCAGGATGTCAAAGCCAGCGACTACCTCTACATCCGGTCGGCCGGCGCATAGCTCGGCCACAGCGCGGCCCATGTGCCCGTTGCAGCCTGAGATGATGATCTTTTGCATGGCGGCCTCCCTGTTACAGCAGACCGGCCCGGCACATAGCCTGACGTAACGTGTCCAAATTCTTTTCGGAGATATCGCACAGAGGCAGGCGGAGCATCCCCGCGTCCATCCACATCAGGTTCATGGCAGCCTTGATGGGGATGGGGTTGACCTCGATGAACAGGGCGTCGATCAGGTCCATAT
>JAHZFC010000047.1:641-13465 GCA_019421525.1 Clostridiales bacterium | reverse complement strand
TGACCTCTTGAATGCCATTCAAGCGCTCTCCCAGCTGAGCTATACCCCCATATTCTTCCAAAAATGGAAGTTTATAGGGTACGCTGTATGAAGTTGTCGATTGTTGGTTGCTCATTGGGGGCATACTTTTCATTTCGCAGGCTCCCAGCTGAGCTATACCCCCATACCTTCCCGAGTGGAAGTCTTATGGGTACGCAATATGAAGTTGTTTATGGTGGAGATAAGCGGGATCGAACCGCTGACCTCTTGAATGCCATTCAAGCGCTCTCCCAGCTGAGCTATACCCCCATAATGACCGCTTCGTCCGACCAAACCGGCCTCAGCGCAAGGGATATCATAACAGAAGTCATATAAAAAGTCAACCCCTAATTTTACGTTTTTGCAACTTATGGTGTTATGGCGGCCGTATCCCCATATCTATGGCGCAAAGTGACGAAACCGATCCTCTCCCCATGATATGACACGTTAGCCTGCCACGATACAGCATCGCGGCACAGCTGGACGAGGCTGTCCCGGACGCGATTTTTGGAAAGATCTGATTTTCCTCTTGACAACCAAAAAAAAGCTGGTATAATAGTTAATGCTGTCGCCGAAAGGTGTTCAGAATGCGGTATGAGCGACTTGGAGTGGTATCGAAGTGGTCATAACGAGCACGATTGGAAATCGTGTAGTCGGTAACACGGCTCGAGGGTTCGAATCCCTCCCACTCCGCCAAGCTGGAGCAAAGGTAACTTTGCTCCAGCTTTTTCTTTTCTCTGCCAGACTTCCATCCCTTAACGGCGTGACTCATGCCCTAAGCAGCTGCGGCCCCGGGGCGTGACGGTCAGCGCAGGCCCGTTTTGTCTGTTTGCCTGGCCATCCGATCCTCCGCCACACTGTCACAGCATCCGCAGGATCTCCTTTTTCAGCCGGGCGATGATACGCTTTTCCAGCCGGGAGATATAGGATTGGGAGATGCCCAGCAGGTCGGCCACCTCCTTCTGCGTGCGCTCTCGCTTCCCGTTCAGGCCAAAGCGCAGGGTGATGATGGTCCGCTCCCGCTCCGACAGCCGGCCCACCGCCTCGAACAGCAGGGCCCGGTCCACATCGTCCTCGATGGGCTTCATCACCATGTCCCCGTCGGTGCCCAGCACATCGCTGAGCAGTAGTTCGTTCCCGTCCCAGTCGGTGTTGAGGGGCTCGTCAAAGGACACCTCATTGCGCCGGGTGGAGATCTTCCTCAGATACATCAAGATCTCGTTCTCGATGCACCGGGAGGCGTATGTGGCCAGCTTGATGTTTTTCCCCGGGTCATAAGTTCCCACCGCCTTGATCAGGCCAATCGTGCCGATGGAGATCAGGTCCTCGATCCCCACCCCGGTGTTCTCGAACCGCCGGGCGATGTACACCACCAGCCGGAGATTGTGCTCGATCAGGGCTGCCCGGGCCTCCTCCCGGCCCGCCCCCTCCTCACCCAGCCGGTCCAGGAGGGCGGCCTCCTCCTCCCGGCTCAGGGGCGGGGGCAGGGTGTCGCTGCCCCCGATGTACATGATCTTCCCGGGCTGCAAGATGCCCCACCGGGCCAGCAGCAGCCGCAGCCGCCAGAGGCCCTGAAATTTCACCGCCATGCTCATATCACAGCCCTCCGATCAGTCCCTGATACGCCCCGCCGTCGCTCACCGGCCCGGGGGACAATGCCACCAGCAGCGGCCCCAGCGGCTTGCCATCGGCGCTGACGCTCTCCGCCCGCACCGCCAGAAGCAGCCCCAATTCCGTCCCCACCGCCCGAAAGGGCAGCAGGCGGCAGCCCCGCACCCCCGCGCTGTGGAGCTGCCGGACGCTCTCCACCGGATGGCTGGGGTCGGCCTGCCGGGGCAGGCAGGGCTTCACCGCGCTTTGATCCACCACCACCACCGGACGGTTGGTGGCCGGATCGGTGAGTGTATTTCCGGTATCTCTCAGGGCTGTCAAGTGGATGTCCTTGCCAAATAAACGCAGGTCCAGCCGCACCAGCTCTCCCCCGCCGTGACGGCCCAGCCGCCGGAAAAACAGCGACAGGATAAAATAGCACAGCACAAACAGCACCAGCAGCAGCCGCAGGTCGAACCTGGAGTAGTACACCCCGCCCAGCATGGTCAGCGGTCCGCTGCCCAGCAGCTCCGCCGCCAGCACCAGCCCGGCCAGGGCGGCCGAAGCGGCGAAAAACAGCAGCGTCCCCCGCAGCAGCTGCCTTCCCGTCCCATAGGCGGTCACCGCCATGACCACCCCTGCGGCGACGCGGCAGGGCCATGCGGACAGCCACTGGCAGCCGGGCAGGAACAGCACACAGGCATACAAGGCCCCCAGCGCTGCCCCCAGGGCCATCCAGCCCCGGCGCAGCACAGTGCCGGCCAGCCGTCCCCCCGCCAGCAGCAGCAGGTAATTGGCCACCAGATTGAGCAGAAAGAGCAGGTCTATGTATACCACGGTCATGGCCATCCCCCCTGACAAGCATTATACGGGCAAGCTCCTTCAAAAAAGGTCTAAAAAGGCGGGCAGCCGTAAAAAGGGCGGATGGGCCTGTCCCGCAGCCTGGTCCCGGGCGGCCAGCCTCAGGACCCAGGCAGGCAATGTTCACGTATCTTTTCTGCTGCCCCGCTTGCTAGGACAGCGAAGCGGTGATAGGATAGGTCATAGAGATCCGGTGTCGGATCAAAGCGAAAGAAGGGATGGATATGATAGAGTACACATATATCACATTGAGGCAGATGCCGCAGCTGAAAGACAGCGCGGCCGAATGGTTTCATGCTAAATGGGGCGTTCCCAGGGAGGCTTATCTCGAAAGCATGAGATCTTATCTGGCGCATAAAACCGAATATGGCTGGTATCTTTGTTTGGATGGTGAACGGATCGCAGGCGGCCTTGGCGTGATCGAAAATGACTTTCACAACAGACAAGACCTTGCCCCAAACATCTGTGCGGTCTATACCGAACCGGACTATCGTTGCAGAGGGATCGCCGGACATTTACTCGATATAGCTGTAGCAGACCTGAGAGCAAAGGACATAACGCCTGTCTATCTGCTCACCGACCACACCGGCTTCTATGAGAGATATGGCTGGGAATTCCTGTGTATGGTCCAGGGGAATGATGCGCCGAATATGTCGAGGATGTACATCCACAGATAACGCCCTATCAGCCGAGCACTGACGACAAACATGCCGCCAAGGATGCGAAACGCAACGTTTTATCCTTGACGGCATGTTTTGTTTTATCGATATGTCTCCGGGCAGGACGCCCGAACGGTCCTTTCCAGCTTTCCGTATGTTATAACACCCGCGGGCGGCCCTTCCGGATATCCGTCTCCCCGTTCAGGGCGCTGTCCACCAGGGCCAGAAGCTTCTCCCGGTCCTCGGGCAGACCGCCCTTGATGGGAAGATAGTTGGAGGGGTGGTTGGCGGTGATGTGCAGCGGGTCCACCGTCAGCCCCGCGATGAGCCCCCGGGTCTCCAGCAGCGCCTCTCTGGGGGTCAGGCAGGTGAACCGCCCGGCCAGGATGTCCTGATACATGGGGGTGCCCTCCACAGGCGTATAGGTCATGGCGGACAGGTGCCGGGGGGCCATGGCGTTGATCATCTCCACCGTCTTTTGGATGTGGGTGGCTGAGGCCTCCCCCGGCCCGGCCAGCCCCAGCATGACGATGGCCCACAGGTCCAGCCCCGCCCCCTTCAGGCGCAGGCCGGCCTCCAGCATCTGTCTGGCGGTGACCCCCTTGTTCACCTTTTTGAGCAGCTCGTCCCAGCCGGTCTCCACCCCCAGGTAGACCCGGCCCAGCCCGGCCTCCCGCAGGGCCTTGAGCTCCTCCGGGGTCTTTTTCAGGGTGGAGATGGGCCCGGCGTAGGTGGTCACCCGCTCCAGCCGGGGGAACGCCTCATACAGGCGGCGGAGGATGGTGAGCAGGTCGTCGGTGTCCATGGCGATGGCATCCCCGTCGCACAGGAACACCCGCGTCACACTGGGCACCCCCAGAGGGAAGCTGCCGAAGTCGGTGAAGTGCTCCCGGGCCATGTCGATGTCCTCCAGGATATCGGCCAGGGGACGGACATGGTACCGCTTGTCCTTATACATCCCACAGTAGGTACAACCGTTGTAGGAGCAGCCCACCGTACACTGGAGCAGATAGCTCCGCCACTCCCCTGGGGGACGATAGATATCTCCTTCGTACCGCATCAGATCACCTCCTTGAGCGCATCGATCAGCGTCTTCATCTCCTCGTCCGTGCCGATGGACACCCGCAGCCAGTCCCGGATGGGCGCGTCATCCCACCAGCGCACCAGCACTCCCCGCTCCCGCAGGCCGGAGAGCAGCTCTCTGCCGTCCCTGCCCGGCTTGGAGGCGAACAGGAAGTTGGCCTGGGAGGGCAGGACGGTGAAGCCCAGGTCCTCCAGCGCCCGGGCGGCCCAGGTCCTGGTGTCCATCACCCGGCGGCGGATGGACTGGAAATACGCCTCGTCCTCGATGGCCGCTTTCAGCCCCGCCTGGGCCAGCCGGTCCACGGTGTAGGAGTTGATGGAGTCCCGGACGCAGCGCAGGCCGGCGATGAGGTCCTCATGGCCCATGGCCCAGCCCACCCGGAGCCCCGCCAGGGCCCTGGACTTGGAGGCGGTCTGCACCACCAGCAGGTTGGGGTACTTGCCGATCAGAGGCACTGCGCTCTGGGCGCCGAAGTCCACATAGGCCTCGTCCACGATGACCACCACGCCGGGGTTGGCCCGCAGCAGCTTCTCCACCACGTCCAGCCCCACGGCGATGCCCGTGGGGGCGTTGGGGTTGCACAGCACCACGCCGCCGTTATTCCCGCACAGCTCGTCCACCGGGTCGGAGAAGTCCGGCTCCATGGGCACCCGGCGGCAGTTCAGCCCGAAATAGCTGGTATACACCGGGTAAAAGCTGTAGGTGATCCGGGGGAACACGATCTCCCGCTCCGGGTCAAAAAACGCCTGGAAGGCGAAGGCCAGCACCTCGTCCGACCCGTTGGAGCAGAACACCTGCTCTATCTTTAGCCCCTCCCGCCCGGCGATGGCCTGACGCAGGGCCAGGCACTCCGGGTCCGGGTAGAGCCGCAAGGCGTCCCCCGCCGCCTGGCGGATGGCCTCCAGCGCCTTGGGCGAGGGGGGATAGGGGCACTCGTTGGTGTTGAGCTTGACAAAGGTCCGGTCCCGGGGCTGCTCCCCGGGAGTATAGGGCACCGCGTCCCGGATCCGGGCGCTCCAAAATTTTTTCATCCCACATACGCTCCGTTTCGCTTGATCTTCTTGACGGACTTTTCCGCCTTGCTCCGGGGGAGCATCAGCTCGTGGCCGCAGCCCTCGCATTTCAGCTTGAGATCCATCCCCACCCGGAGCACCTTCCACTCCTTGCTGCCGCAGGGGTGCTGCTTTTTCAGCTCCAGCACGTCCCCCACATGGATATCCATGGGCATACCGCCACCGCCTTTCAGTTCCCTTTGATCTTATCCCAGTAGGCCTTGGCGGCCTGCTCGTTCTTATTGGGCCCGTATTCGTAATAGACCCGGTCCCGGATCGCGTCGGGCAGGTACTGCTGGCGCACCCAATGGTTGGGGAAGTCGTGGGGATACAGGTAGCCCTGCTCCCGCTCGAAGCCCGTGCCGTCGGCGTGGACGTTCTGGAGATGCCGGGGGTAGTCCCCGGTCTTCCCCGCCCGCACATCGGCCATGGCCGCGTCGATGGCGGCGCACACGCTGTTGGACTTGGGGGCGGTGGCCAGCAGGATCACCGCCTGGGCCAGAGGCAGCTTGGCCTCGGGCAGGCCCAGCTGGAGGGCGCTGTCACAGCAGGCCTTGACGATGGAGGCCGCCTGGGGGTAGGCCATGCCCACATCCTCACTGGCGGAGCACAGGATGCGCCGGATGGCGGTGATCATATCCCCCGCCTCCAGCAGACGGGCCAGGTAGTGCAGCGCCCCGTCGGGGTCAGACCCCCGCATGGACTTCATCAGGGCGGAGGCGATGTCATAGTGGTCATCCCCGTCCCGGTCGTATCGCATGGCAGACCGCTGGGCCACGATCTTGGCGTCCTCCATGGAGATCAGCAGGCCAGTCTTGGTCACCCGGGCGGCATTCACCAGCAGCTCCACGGCGTTGAGGGCCTTGCGCACGTCCCCGCCGCTGGCGGAGGCCAGCTTTTCCGTCACGCCGCTCTCACACTGGATGTCCACCCCCAGCTCCTCCCCCATGAGGCGGAAGCCCCGCTCCACCGCGGGCAGGATGTCCTCGGCGGTGAGGGCCTTGAACTCGAACACCGTGGACCGGGAGAGGATGGCGTTGAAGATGGTGAAGTAGGGATTCTCCGTGGTGGAGGCGATGAGAGTGATCTTGCCGTTCTCGATGAACTCCAGCAGGGACTGCTGCTGCTTCTTGTTGAAGTACTGGATCTCATCCAGATACAGCAGCACCCCGCAGGGCCCGGCCGGACCGGTCGGCGATGATGTTGGCCACCGTGGTCTTGCCTGTGCCGGAGGGGCCGTAGAACACCATGTTTGGGATCTTGCCGCTCTCGATCACCCGGCGCAGCAGGCCGTTCTCCCCCAAAATATGCCGCTGCCCCACCACCTCGTCCAGGGTCTTGGGGCGGATGCGGTCGGCCAGGGGCTGATACACAGGCAGACACCTCCTCACACCGGGGCCGCAGGGCGGCCCCGGATACATCGATCAGATAAAAGGTATTTTACCACAGTCCTCCCCCCGGCGCAAGTCAAGGCCCCCTTCCCTTTTCCCGAGATCTGTCGTATAATATCGACAAACACTCTACAGGAGGGACCTGACATGCTCATCCAAAACGGACTCATCTTTGACGCGGTCCACCCCGAGCCCTGGCAGGGGGACGTGTCCATCCAAAACGGCGTCATCGCCGCCATCGCCCCCCACCTCTCCCCCGCCCCTGGGGAGGAGGTCATCGACGCCGCCGGCAAGCGGGTCTACCCCGGCTTCGTGGACGCCCACAGCCACCTGGGGCTGGACAACTACGGCATGGGCTTTGAGGGCCAGGACTACAACGAGATGGGGGACATGGTGGCCGCCCAGCTGCGGGGCATCGACAGCTTCAACCCCCAGGACAAGGCCATCCCCATGGCCCTGGCCGGGGGCGTCACCACCGTGGGGGCCGGCCCCGGCAGCGCCAATGTGCTGGGGGGCACCTTCATGGCCGTCAAGACCTGGGGAAACTGTGTGGACGACATGGTCCTCAAGGCGGAGGTGGCCATGAAGTGCGCCTTTGGGGAGAACCCCAAACGCTGTTACCGGGACAAGGGGGACTCCGCCCGGATGACCACCGCCGCCAAGCTCCGGGAGATGCTCTTCAAGGCCCGGGACTACATGGTGCGGAAGGAGGCCGCCGGGGACGATCCCCTGAAGCGCCCCGCCTTTGACATGAAGCTGGAGGCACTGATCCCGGTGCTGAAGGGCGAGATGCCCCTGAAAGCCCACGCCCACCGGGCGGACGACATCTGCACCGCCATCCGCATCGCCAAGGAGTTCGGCGTGAAGATGACCCTGGAGCACTGCACCGAGGGGCATCTCATCCCGGATATCGTGGCCCGGTCCGGCTTCCCTGTGGCGGTGGGCCCCACCCTCACCAACGCCAGCAAGATCGAGCTTGTGAACAAGACCTTCGACACCCCCGGCGTGCTGGCCCGGGCGGGCTGCCAGGTGAGCATCATCACCGACGCCCCCGTCATCCCCCAGCAGTACCTGCCTCTGTGCGCCGGTCTGGCGGTCAAGGCGGGGATGGACCCCTTCCAGGCCCTCCAGGCCATCACCATCAACCCCGCCCGTCACCTGGGCGTGGCCGGCCGGGTGGGCTCTCTGGAGGCGGGCAAGGACGGCGACGTGGTCCTCTGCGACGGCGACCCCATGGTCAGCGATACCCATGTGCTGGCCGTGGTAGTCAACGGTCAAACGGTCGTCGATTGAATCGTCCAAAATACGGAATCGACTTGTCCTGCACCACTTCAAGCGCTTATCCATCAGAATCAGCCCATGCGGGAATGCTCCGCATGGGCTGACTTTATCTCAGTTTGAGCTGTCTTGTATCCTTTCTGGTCTTTCCGATCGTGAAGATCAGCAGTCCTATCCAAATCAGGGCAAAGCACCCCAGCTTAACAAACGACACTTCTTCTCTAAACACGAAAATGCTCATAAGCAGTGAGGTGGTCGGCCAAATGTACTGAAGAATTCCCACCAGCGTCAGCGGCAGGTCATTGATGCCTTTTCCGTATAGCCACAGAGGAAAAGAAGATGCAAACCCCGTCCCGATGAGCAGCAGCACCTCCCACCACTGGATCCCATTCAGATGACCCGAAGGGCCAAAGCTGGATACGGCCAGATAGATGATCGAGACAGGAAGCAGCAGGGTCATCTCCACGGTCAGCGCAACGGCTGAATCCAGCCCGGCCAGTTTCTTCAGAGCCCCGTTGAGCGAGAATGTCACTGCCAACCCAACGGCTACCCAGGGGAAAGCCCCCATACTCACCGTATACATCACGATGCCCGCAAGGGCAAAGCACACTGCTGCGATGTCCCATTTTGTAAAACTCTCTCGAAAAATCGTGATACCGAACAGGAAAACAATGAGCGGGCTGATGTAATAGGCCAAACTGGTGTCCGCCACCATATCGGAGTTGACCGCCCAAGTATACAGATACCAGTTCCCCACAATGGTAATCCCAGACAAAAAGGAAATCAGGAGAGCACGCTTGTTTCGGAACGCCGCCTTGAGCAGCCCCAGCTTATGCTCAATGGCCGCAAATCCGATCGTAAACACAATGGACCATACCATACGGTGTCCCAAAACATACATATTGGATACCCCCGCAAGGAATTTCCAGTACACCGGCATGATACCAAAAATGAGATTGGCAATCACCGCAATTGTCACATTTCGTTTCATATGACAGCTCTCCCCCATAGATTTGCTTTTGATATCTTTATTTTAGCTGGCTAATATGGGAATTGGAAACAGTATAACGATCGTCAGTCACAGCTGATAGGTTGTTATCTCTTTTTCTCTCTCCGGCGCTCTCCCCCTTCTACCAAAATGATGTCCTCCCCGAAGCGCTTCACCGACGACCAGGGGAACACCAGGTCCTCTTCCCTGCCCAGCAGCCCGAACCACCGCAGGCGGCCCGGGATGACGATGGCCTTGACCGCCCCGCTGTCCATATCCAGCTCCACATCTCCCACAAAGCCGTACCGGCTGCCGTCCGCGATGTCGATGACCTCTTTATAGCGCAGCTCTGCCAGGGTACACTTCATACCGCTCCACCGCTCCTTTCCGTGCTGTCATCTTTAGAGCGTATGAGCGGGACGGCCCGTCCTATGCGGCCACGGCATCTTTCCTCCTGCCTCAGCTTGTCGATAACGCCCTGCGCAGTTTGCGTCCGCAGGCCACAATCCCTTTTGTGGAAATGGCTCTTCCTCTTTTGATGCTCTCAGGCCCGGGCGTCCAGCGGGCGCCCGGGCCTTTGTCACAGGTCTTTTCGGATCTGGTTGATGGCGTTCTTTTCCAGGCGGGACACCTGGGCCTGGGAGATGCCCACCTCGGCGGACACCTCCATCTGGGTCTTGCCCTGGAAAAAGCGCATGGCAAGGATCTTCCGCTCCCGCTCGCCCAGGTGGGAGATGGCCTCCTTCAGGGCGATGCGCTCCAGCCAGCTGTCATCGGTGTTCTTGGCGTCCCGCACCTGGTCCATGACGCACAGCGCGTCCCCGCCGTCGGAGTACACCGGGTCGAACAGGGACACCGGATCCATGATGGCGTCCAGGGCGGTCACCACCTCTTCCCGGCGCAGGCCCAGGATCTTGGCGATCTCGTCGATGGAGGGCTCCCGCTGGTGCTCCGACATATATTGCTCCTTGGCCTGGAGCACCTTGTAGGCTGTGTCCCGCATGGACCGTGATACCCGCAGGGCGCTGTTGTCCCGGAGATAGCGGCGGATCTCTCCCACGATCATGGGCACACCATAGGTGGAGAAGCGCACATCCAGGTCGATGTTGAAGTTGTCCACCGCCTTGATCAACCCGATGCATCCCACCTGGAACAGATCGTCCACATTCTCCCCGCGGCCGGCGAACTTCTGGATCACAGACAGCACCAGGCGCAGGTTTCCCGACATCCGCTCCCCTCTGGCTTCCCGGTCGCCGGCCTTGGTACGGCGCAACAGCTCCATGGTCTCCTCGTTTTTCAGCACCTTCAACTTCGAGGTGTTCACCCCGCAGATCTCTACCTTTCCCTGCACGGGCGCATCCCCCCTGCCTTAGATTACAAAGGCAGTTTGTCCTCCGGTCCGGGAGAATATACGAGGGGAAAACGGGAGCTTTTGTCGCCGCGTAATGAGACCATTTCCGCTGTCCACACCCGCTAAAGAAGCGAGAGCGGCCCCCCCTTGACAGGGCCGCTTGCAGCGAGAACAGCAGCTGTGCTATACTGTTTCAAATACCAATCAGGAGGTCAGGATATCATGCGCGCAGATCCTATCCTATCAAAGCGGCAGTGGCTGGCGGAGGAAGCGGCCGCCCACATCCGGGGCTGGGACTTCTCCCGCCTGGACGGTCGCTGTGTGGAGCCGGAGCCCCTCCCCTGGGACTTCCGGGCCATCATCCGAGATCATCTCCGACCAGAGCACAGACTGCTAGACCTGGACACCGGCGGGGGAGAATTTCTCCTGTCTTTGGGCCACCCCTACGAAAACACCTGGGCCACTGAGGGCTATCTCCCCAACGCCGAGCTCTGCCAACAGCGGCTGCCCTCCTTAGGGATCCACTTCCAGGTGGTCCAGGCAGATGGCCCTCTGCCCTTCCACGACCGGGCCTTCGATATGGTCACAGACCGCCACGGCAGCTTTCTAGCCGCTGAGTTGGCCCGGGTGCTGCGGCCCGGCGGGCTGTTCCTCACCCAGCAGGTGGGCTGGCAAAACGACCGGGAGCTGGTGGAGCTGCTGCTTCCCGGCACGCCCCCGCCCTATCCTGACTTCACCCTGGCCTCTGTCACCGACCAGCTGGAGCAGGCCGGCTTCGAGGTGCTGCGTAGCCAGGAGGTATCCCGTCCCATTCGATTTTACGATGTGGGCGCCCTGGTTTGGTTCGCCCGGGTCATCCCGTGGGAATTTCCCAGTTTCTCGGTGGAATCCTGCCTGCCCCAGCTGTATAAGGCCCAGGAGCTGGTGGAGCAAGACGGATATGTGGAGGGCCGCACCCACCGCTACCTCGTCATCGCCAGGCGGCTGTAGAGGCTCCATATCCATATATCTGAGCATACAAAGTGGGACAGCGCGGCCAGTATCGAGGCGATCCAATAGCCTATTTCCCTATTGTAAAGGGAACATTAAGAGGAAACAAGTCTAAATGAGCATAAAGAAAACCCTGAAACCGTTGAAGTTTCAGGGTTTTTCTCTGGCAGCGGATGAAGGATTCGAACCCTCACGAACAGAGTCAGAGTCTGGTGTGCTACCATTACACTAATCCGCTAGATGTGCCCGCTATTGCAGGCGCAGGTATTATTATAGCAAAAGAAATCGATTTGTCAACAGGAAATTTTAATTTTCTTCCGACTTTTTCTTTCCCGGCCAAGCGCCCTTTCCCAACGGCAAGATGGGCCTAAAAACGCACCGGGGAGCAGTATCTCCGCTCCCCGGTATGTCTCAGCTCGATTCACGCATAGAAGGCGTGCCCGCCGATGGTGGTGATATATGGCCGGTTCTTAGAGGCGTAGCACACCAGGCCCGCCTGATTGAAGAACAGGGCATCCTCCAGCACCACTGCGCCGTCCAGAGCCAGCTTTGCCGCGATCACGCTCTCCGCGTTGGGCTCCCGGTAGATGGAGCCGCTGGAGGCGGGGCTGAACTGGTTCTTCTGGAAGATGACATCGTAGATGGTGTCCGGGAAACGGCTGTCGTTCACCCGGTTGAGCACCACGTTGCCCACGGCGATCTTGCCGTCCAGCACCTGGTTGCCGCTCTCACAATAGATGATGCGGGACAGCCAGTAGAGGGAATCGGAGTCATAGTAGGTGTCTCCATCCTCCAAGTAGCCGATCTCCTCGCTGCTGGTGAGATGGACCAGACCGGTCTGGGCATCATACTCAGTGGTCATCTTCATGACCTCGGCCAGCACGCGCACCGGCACGGCCACCGCGCCGTCCAGCGTGATGACGCCGTCCTCCACATAGAGGTAACGGCCATTGGCCACCACATACTGATCTCCCACCGCTGCGGTCATGGTCAGGGTATCCACCACTTCCACCACCGCTTCCGGCGTGGGCTCCGCCTCGGCATCTGCGTCAGTCTGGAGCTCGGTCTCCAAGGGGTTGGCCAGCAGCTTCGCCCCTGTCCCCAGAGCGTGAAGAGCGGTCAGCAGATCATCCTCCGCCTGGCCCTCGCTGCCCTGGAGCTCTTCCGGCGCGTCCGGCTGTCCGCTCTGGCTGGGGTCCTGTTCTTCCGCGGTCCCCACCACCACGACGGCCTGGGCCGTCACGGACGCCGCCCCGGTGCTTTCCTCCACAACGGCGCTGCTGTCGATCAGCGGCAGCATGGAAGCCAGAGTCACATAGTACGTACCATCGATGCTCTTGGCCACCACGTCATAGAGAGGCTCACCGTCCAGGTAGAACTGCGCCGTCTGCTCGGTCTGCCCCTGGGTCTCCTGCAAAATGCCGGTGACATCCCCGGCTCCGCTGGCAAATGCCACCGTCGCCGTGGAGAGGGTCAGACCGAAGGCCAGCATCATACTGGCGATACGGATCTTCATTGAATCTCTCCTTGTTGCAATTTGTTATCAAAGTGTAACCGTACTG
>JAHZFC010000047.1:0-631 GCA_019421525.1 Clostridiales bacterium | reverse complement strand
CGTATTGTAACCGATTTTAAACCATTTTGCAAGATTTTTTCTTCGTCAAAATAACCGAACCCTCCGCAAGAGAGGGTCCGGTCATCAGCATAGTATCCAATTTCAGCGGTAAAACCAGTGTGCTCCGATGGTCGTCACATGGGTGCGGTTCTCCGCGATCCAGTGATTCGAGGTCAAATGAGGGGCGTAAAAATACAGGCTGTCCCCCGCTGCCCGTGCGCCCTGCAAGCACAGTTGTGCGGCCATGACGCTCTCCTGGGTGGGCTCATCGTACACGGTGCCGTTGCGGACGGGCTCGAATTGTCCCCCCCACCGGTCGTCAAAAATGACCCCGTATATGGTGTCTGGGAACATATCATCCGCCACCCGGTTGAGCACCACTGTGCCCACGGCGATCTTGCCCAGCAGGGGCTCTCCCCGGCTCTCCGCAGAGATGATGCGGGACAGCCAGTACAGGTCCTCCTGGTCATAGGCCGGCTCCTCCGGGGTGCCGTCGCCGCTGGTGAGCAGCACCGTGCTGGTGCTCCCCACCCAGTCCACCGTGCCCCCCATGGCGGCGGCAAAGGGCCGGATGGCCACCATGGTGGAGCCGTTGACCGCCTGTACGCCGTTGGCCATATATATGTATCGG
>JAHZFC010000046.1 GCA_019421525.1 Clostridiales bacterium | reverse complement strand
TATCCCTGTTTCGCGGCTTTCTTGAACTCCGTCTTGGCGTATTTGCACCAGGGCGTCAAAGGACACTCCCCACACTTGGCGGTGCGGGCGGTGCACACCGCCCGGCCGTGGAGCACCATCCGGTGGCAGAAGTTGTTGGACTCCTCCGGCGGCAGCACCTTGCGCAGCTGCTGCTCCACCTTGGCCGGATCCTTGGTGCCGTCGGTGAGGCCCAGCCGCCCGGCGATGCGGATGCAGTGGGTGTCCGCCACCACCACGCCGGGGGTGTTATAGATATCCCCCAGGATGAGGTTGGCGGTCTTGCGGCCCACCCCGGGCAGCTTGAGCAGCTCCTCCATGGTGCCGGGCACCTTGCCGCCGTAGTCGCTCAGCAGCATCTGGGCGCAGAGTACCAGGTCACGGCTTTTCCCCCGGAAGAAGCCGCAGGAGTGGATGTACTCCCCCACCTCCTCCGGGTCGGCCTGGGCAAATGCCTCCAGGGTGGGGAAGCGGGCGAACAGGGCGGGGGTGACCTTGTTGACCCGCTCGTCGGTGCACTGGGCGGACAGGCGGACGGCGAACAAAAGCTCGTAATCTTTTTCATATTGCA
The DNA here is from genome assembly GCA_019421525.1 of Clostridiales bacterium. Classification (GTDB taxonomy): domain Bacteria; phylum Bacillota; class Clostridia; order Oscillospirales; family Oscillospiraceae; genus Enterenecus. The sequence goes on along the minus strand of JAHZFC010000046.1, from coordinate 12,899 downwards.
AAGAGCAGATGGAGTCAGGGTACAGCTCTTTCAGGCTGTTGACGATGGACCAGACGTCTGCTTTTTTCATGATGTACTTCACCTCTGGACAATGATACCACAAAAGCCCCCAAAAATCGAGAGAGTTTTTCTGAGAATTACAGTTGTGCTCTAAAGGGAAACAGTGTATAATAATGTCTACCTGATCGGCCGCACCGCGTTGGATAGGACATGAGAAAGCACAGTCGCTGTGCGGTTGGATGCCGTTATCACGCAGCAGGCCCCTAAAGCCTGTGTTTGACCTATGACATCAGAGGTCGAAGAACAGATCTTGGGAAAGGCGGAAATAAGCTATGGTTTTGGAAATGATGGACTTTATCTCCCAGCACGACCCCGAGGTGGGTGCCGCCGTCCGGGCGGAGTTCCAGCGCCAGTGCGACAACATCGAGCTCATCGCCTCGGAGAACATCGTGTCCGAGACGGTGCTGGCCGCGGCGGGCACAGTGCTCACCAACAAATACGCGGAAGGGTACTCCGGTAAGCGGTATTACGGCGGATGCCAGTGTGTGGACATCGCGGAAAACCTGGCCATCGAGCGGGCCTGCAAGCTGTTCGGCGCGAAATTTGCCAACGTGCAGCCCCACTCCGGCGCCCAGGCCAACTACGCCGTCTACATGGCCCTGTGCCAGCCGGGGGACACGGTGCTGGGCATGGATCTGGACCACGGCGGCCACCTGACCCACGGGAGCCCGGTGAACTTCTCCGGAAAATACTTCAAGATGGTGTCCTACGGGGTGGACGAGGCCACCGGCCGCATCGACTATGACGCGCTGGAGCAGGTGGCCAAGGAGTGCAAGCCCCGCATGATCATCGCAGGGGCCTCCGCCTATCCCCGGGTGATCGATTTCAAGCGGTTCCGGGAGATCGCCGACGAGGTGGGCGCCTACCTGTGGGTGGATATGGCCCACATCGCCGGGCTGGTGGCCACAGGGCTGCACCCCTCTCCGGTGCCTTACGCCCATGTGGTGTCCACCACCACCCACAAGACCCTCCGGGGCCCCCGGGGCGGCATGCTGCTGACCAACGACGAGGACCTGGCCAAGAAGCTCAACTCCGCCGTGTTCCCCGGGTCCCAGGGCGGTCCGCTGATGCACGTCATCGCCGCCAAGGCCGTGGCTCTGGGGGAGGCCCTCAAGCCTGAGTTCAAGACCTATCAGGAGCAGGTGGTGAAAAATGCCGCCGCCCTGGCCAGCGGCCTGACCAAGCGAGGCATGAAGCTGGTGTCCGGCGGCACGGACAACCACCTGGCCCTGGTGGACCTGCGGGACATGGGGGATTTGACCGGCAAGGAGCTGGAGCGCCGCCTGGATGAGGTGCGCATCACCGTGAACAAGAACAAGGTGCCCGGCGATCCCCGCTCCCCCTTCCAGACCAGCGGCATCCGGGTGGGAAGCCCCGCCGTCACCAGCCGCGGCTTTTGGGAGGCGGATATGGACCAGGTGGCAGAGTATATCGCCCTGGCGGCCACCGATTTCGAGGCCAGCAAGGACAAGATCCTGGCCGGAGTGGCCGGGCTCACCGCCGCCCACCCCATCTACCGCTGAGCCTTTGTCTTTACGAAATCAGAAAACTGTGATATACTGGGGGCGCCGCCATACCGCGGCGCCCCTTACCTGATTTAGAGAGAGGTGGAGCATATGTTCGGATTTGGCCTGATCGGGTCCGTGTTCCCGTTCTTGTTTATCGCCGTGTTTGTCATCGTCATCGTCATGTTCGTTGTCACGGCGGTAAAGGGCCTGTCCCAGTGGCACAGCAACAACCAGTCCCCCCGGCTGACGGTGGAGGCGGAGATCGTCTCCCGGCACGAGGACGTCAGCGTCCACCACCACAACACCGGGGACGGTATGGACCATGTCAGCCATAGCACCACTTACTATGTGACCTTCCAGGTGGCCAGCGGGGACCGGATGGAGTTCCAGGTGCCCCGGCGGGAGTACGGCTTCCTGGTGGAGGGGGACCGGGGGCGATTGAGCTTCCAGGGCACCCGGTTTTTGGGATTCGAGCGGATGTAAAGATAAAATAGATACCCACCGGCTAAGCCGGTGGGTCTTCAAAAAGCCTAAAAGGCTTTCATACTAGCTTGCGCCTAAAGGCGCTTATACGGTCTGCCAGCCGCGAGGGGATCGTTACTTGCTACCCCTAAAGGGGTCTACAAATTCCTTCATCGTCACCTGGTCAAGTGCCTTGTCCTCTTCCAACTGGTTCCGTATATATTCCGCTATCTTTTTACTGTTCTTCCCGGCTGTATCCACATAGTAGCCCCGGCACCAGAATTGTCGGTTGCCATACTTGTACTTGAGATTTGCATATTTCTCAAATATCATCAGGCTGCTTTTCCCTTTCAGGTATCCCATGACCCCCGATACACTATATTTCGGCGGTATTTCTACCAACATGTGTATGTGGTCCGGGCAAACTTCCGCTTCTATAATCTTGACTCCCTTCCACTCACATAGCTGGCGTAATATCTTTCCTATATCTGTTCTTTTTTCTTGATAAAACACCTTCCGCCGAAATTTTGGGGCAAATACAATATGATATTTGCAGTTCCACGTCGTATGTGATAAATTATTTACGTCATCCATCTCGGTTGACCTCCTTCTGCTACTCTTCAGTTTGCGGCTGGCTAGACCGCTTCTATTGTAGCAGAAGGAGTTTTTATTACATATTCATCGCTTAAGCTCTTTGGAACCTCCGGCACAGCCGGAGGTTTTCGGACTACAACAAGAAGTCCAGGTGTTTCACCTGGACTTGAGACTGTCTAAAAAGTATTTTCGACAGTCTCTCGCCGGGGACAAAGCCCCATCCCCGGCGAAAGCGGCCCGCGGCAGCGCGCTCACTGTCCGTCAGAGACGACCAGTTTGCACGTTTGCGGGCCGAGAAGTGTTTTCGTCCACGCACATGTCGCGGCCGAAAACAGATCTCAATTTCTTTGCACCTAACGGCGCGAGCTCTGCGAGGCTTCTTCGACAAGCTGAAGTCCAGGTGTTTCACCTGGACTTCTTGTTTGCCTTTCTGGCGGCCTGGAGCTGTTCTTTTTTCTTCAGCAGCTCTTCCCGGGCCAGGGCGCCGGCTGCCCTCAGGTCGTCCATGGTCGCCCGGTAGCGGCTGGCGGAGGCGGTCATCCTGGCGTAGTGCCTGCGGAACCGGCGGGTGTATTTCTCCAGCCGGGCTAACTGCTCCCGCCGCTGGCGGCGAAGGGACTCCGCCTGCTCATCCAGCTTGTCGGCCAGCTCTGCTTTGCCCAGGGCCAGCTGGACTTGGAGTGCTTCGCCGGCGGCGGTGACGCTCTTCATCAGCCGGGAGACCAGGGCCAGCTGCCGGATGGTGAGGGCCAGGTCCACGAGCAGGACCGCGCCCAATACGCCACACAGGGTGTTGACCAGCCAGAGTGGGATCTGCTGGTACAGCTCTTCCACAGCGGGATGGATCCAGAAGATGACCACATAGGACAGCACGCCCCACACCAGGGCCACCCAGAGGCAGACCCGGCCCTTGAGGTTGAAGCGGCTGTTGGAGTAGTCCCAATACTTCATGTGGGTGGTGACCTCCAGGAACCAGCCCACGAAGTACTCCCAGCTGGTCATGACCACCACAGCTACCACATAAAACAGGGGAAGGCTCCCCTTCAGCGGCGTGAAGAACAAGACCATCAGGAGAACTCCGCAGCCGTAGATGGGGCAGATGGGGCCGTACAGGAACCCCCGGGGCACCAGCCTGCGCTCACGGATGGAACAGTAGCACGTCTCCATCAGCCATCCCAGAAAGGAGTAGAACAGAAAATAGAGGAAAAGCTCTTGGATGGGGTGGCCCAGGATGGTCATGTCCGCTCCTCCCCATTGCCCAGGAGCACACCCAGGATGCCGTTGTACACCCGTTCCGGGTGGGCCTGGAAGCGGTCGGCCATGGCCTGGGCACTGTCCTGAGCGGGGGCCCAGAGGGACAGGGAGAACAGGCTCTCCTCCCCATCATCCAGAGACAGCTGGACCAGCCAGCTCCCGTTCTCCGCCTGCTGGACCTGGGAGCGGACCTGGGCCCGGCGCTGGATGGCGTTGTTCAGCGGGGCCAGCCGCTGGTCGCACCGGGCGCGGATGACGGGGGACAGGCTGCTCTCTCCGGCGGCGATGTTCCGCCGGCCCTTGTCGGTGATGGCGTAGTCCTGCCCGTCCTGTGCCAGATGGCCGCTGGCCACCAGCTCGGACACCGCTTCGGCGTACACAAAGTAATCCACTCCGTCGTCGCACATGGCCAGATCCGTCAGGGTGGCGAAGTCCACCGGCCCGGCCAGGCGGGAGGTGAGGTAGAGCACCAGGAGCTTGATATCCAGTTTTCCGTGGATGAAACCGGCCATGGGAATGACCTCCTTTTGGACATGAGGGAAGGGCCTGCCCCGCAAAGAGGGCAGGACGGGCGCGGCCGCGGAAGGGCCCGCGGCGGACAGAAGCCCTCAGAAATGCTGCCTGACCTATTATACTGAAAAGTGAGGGCGCTTTCAAGAGAAAAGCGGGGGCACTGTGACAGATAAGGGAAAATGTCAGGGCCCGATCAGAGCCGGGGCGCGGGGAGAAAGAACGGTTGCGCCGCAGCGGAAAAAGGATTATAATACAGCTACTTATGAAAATGCGCAAAGGAGAATGGTTTTTATGGAGTTGACCCGAGAGAAAGCATGGGAGCTGCTCACGCGCTATAACAAGGAGCCCTTTCACCTGCGCCATGCCCTGACGGTAGAGTCGGTCATGGGCTGGTTCGCCCAGGAGCTGGGCTATGGAGACGAAAAGGAGTTTTGGAGCAATGTGGGACTGCTCCACGATCTGGATTTTGAGCAGTGGCCGGAGGAGCACTGCGTCAAGTGCCAGCAGCTCCTGCGGGACGAGGGCGTGGACGAGCGGCTGATCCGCGCCGTGGCCAGCCACGGCTGGGGCGCCTGCGTGGACATCCAGCCGGAGCATGAGATGGAGAAGGTGCTCTTTGCAGTGGACGAGCTCACCGGTCTCATCGGGGCGGCGGCGCTCATGCGCCCGTCCAAGAGCGTGCAGGATATGGAGCTCAAGTCCCTGAAAAAGAAATTCAAGGACAAAAAATTTGCCGCCGGGTGCTCCCGGGAGGTCATCGAGAAGGGGGCCGGGCTGCTGGGCTGGGACCTGGACACCCTGCTGGAGCGCACCCTGGAGGCCATGCAGGCCGGGGAGGAGCAGGTCAACACCCAGTGCGCCGCCCTGTGAGACTGGGCGCCTGGCCGGAGAGCGGACTGGATGCCTGCCTGCGGCCAGCAGGCGCGGCGCATGGAACGGAGAAATGAGACTGTGGCAGTTTGAACAGGCGGCCGCCATGGCCGCCTGTTTTTCCTGTGAAGGCTTTATCTTGACAGGACATAGCGGACCTGCTATATTGATGTCCGCGCCGCTGCCCTACGGGGCACGGCGTGAAATTTTGCCATTTTGAAAAAGGAGATGCCGGGCCGCCATGCAAAACCAGATCACAGAGGGGTCCATCCTGAAACCGCTGCTGTCCTACTTCTTCCCCATCCTGCTGGGGACCTTTTTCCAGCAGTTCTATAATACCGTGGACGCCATCATCGTGGGCAATTTTGTGGGCACTGCCGCTTTGGGGGCGGTGGGGGGCGCCACATCGGTGATCATCAACTTCCTGGTGAACCTGTTCGTGGGGTTGTCCTCCGGGGCTACGGTGATCATAGCCAGATACTATGGGGCCCGGCAGGGAAAGGAACTGCGGGAGGCTGTGCATACCGCGGCGGCCATCGCCCTGGTGGCCGGGGTGATCATCACGGTGCTGGGGCTGGTGCTGGCCGACCCGGTGCTCCGCCTGATGGGGACGCCGGACGATGTGATGGGCTATGCCCAGACCTATCTCAAGGTCTATTTCTGCGGGACCATCGCCTCTTTCATCTATAATATGGGGTCCAGTGTGCTGCGGGCGGTGGGGGATACCCGGCGTCCGCTCTACTTCCTCATCGCCGCGTGCATGACCAACGTGGTGCTGGACCTGTTCTGCGTGGTGGTGCTGCACTGGGAGGTGTTCGGTGCGGCCTTTGCCACAGTGATCTCCCAGGTGGTCAGTGCGGTGCTGGTGGTGCTGGCTCTGGTGCGCACCGACGCGGTGTACCGTCTGGAGCCTAAGGCCATCCGGTTTTACCGGGACAAGCTGCGTATGATATTGGCGATTGGCCTGCCAGCGGGCATCCAGTCCAATATGTACACCCTGGCCAACATGTTCCTCCAGTCCAGCATCAACTCCTTCGGCACCGTGGCAGTGGCGTCCTGGACGGCCTTCGGCAAGGTGGACGGCTTCTACTGGATGATCTCCGGCGCCTTTGGCGTGTCCATCACCACCTTTGTCAGCCAGAATTTCGGGGCCGGAAAATATGACCGCATCCGCCAGGGGGTAAAGGTATGCCTGGGGGTGACCTTCGCGGTCACTGCGGTGGTGAGCCTTTTATACTGCTTTGGCGCGGGGCTTTTGCTGCGGATGTTCTCCTCGGACCTGGCCGTCATCGACCTGGGCATCCATATGATGTGGTTCACATCTCCCTTCTACTTCACCTTTGTCTGTATCGAGATCTTCTCCGGCGCGGCCCGTGGGACAGGGGATTCCCTCCGGCCCACCCTGCTCACCTGTTTTGGCGTGTGTGTGCTGCGGGTGGTGTGGGTGCTGGTAGTGCTGCCCCATATCCCGGTGCTGGAGACCGTCCTGGTGAGCTATCCCGTCAGCTGGGTGGTCACCTCCATCCTCTACCTGGTCTACTATTTCCGGGGAAATTGGCTGCGCCGGAGCATCAAGCGTGCAGGGATGAGCGCGGAGGAGGCCGTTGCGGCAAAGTAGGGCGGACCTGCCGCAGCGCCGGAACGGATAGAAAAAAACAGGAGGACTGAATAGCAGTCCTCCTGTTTTTTATGCCGCACCGGGCCTGGCAGCTCAGGGCTGGAACCAGAAGCCCGTCAGGTCCGGCTTGAAGGTGCGGTAGCCCTGCATGGTGCAGGTGTAGGAGAACTCCCGGATGAGGTCCCCCTGACTGTCGTACTCGCCGAACACATTGGCCACGCCGCTGTTCACCACCCAGTTTCCGTCCTCACCGGCCGGAGCGGCGTTGGACACGATGCTGGAGTAGGGCACGGAGAAGGAGCTTTCCAGGGAAAAGGTGCCCGCATTCTCATCGATCTTGTAGACATAGACCCAGCTGAGGTCGTCGCCGTCGCTGTAAAATCCGGTGCCCACGCTGTCGTCCAGCTCGGGCTCATAGTCCCGGGTGCTGTTGGACCAGTAGTTGTTGTTGTACAGGGAGATGTAGTACACCCCGTCCTCGTCTCCTGCATCGGCGTACTCCACGCTGTGCTGGCCGTACTGGAACACAAAGTCCCCTTCCGGCGTCAGGCACAGGTCCTCGTATCCGGTGCCCTCCCAGAAGGCCGGGTCTCCCGCCAGCCAAGCGATGGTGGGGGTGCTATGTACCTGCTCCACCTTGATGATGGTGGAGGTCTCCCGGGAGGAGACGATGAGGCTGTCCTCCTCTTCTATGTACTGCACAGTGTTCAGGTGGAGCCAGTCCCACTCTCCCGCCTGCCAGAAGAAGTCTCCCGTGATCGGGACAGGATGGGTCTCGTTTTCCTTGTAGTCGGACATGAGCTGGGAGAAGTCCAACAGCTCGGTGACCGCGCCGGTGTCCAGGTCCACCTCGATGACCACGTCCTCGATGCTGTCGTTTCCGTCCTTATCCACCAGGGCCACCAGGGTGCCGTCCCGGCTGTCATTGATGTCGTGGTGGAGCTCATACTCCCCCAGCTCGTAGACCTGCTCCACTTGGCCCAGGGCGTTGATCCGGGCCAGCTTCCGGGACGACACGCAGGTGATCATGTCCCCGTCATCCATCACGATCCGGTCCAGGCCGTAGCCCTCCAGCACCATCTCGTAGCGCATCACGCCGCTGTTGTCAAAGAAAAAGGCGTAGCCCAGATAGCCGTTGGTGCGCATCATGGCGAACAGGCCGTCGGACAGCTGGGCGGTGCTGTCCCCGTCGGTATAGCTGAGCTGTGTGGGGTAGCCCGAGTGGGCCTCCGGCATGGTGATGGTGAAGGTCACCTGCTGGCGCACATTCCCCCAGGAGCCGGTCATGGTCATGGTGACCACATTGGTCTGACCGGGCACCAGGCCGATCATCTGGAATTCATGGACCTGGGAATACTCCTGACCGTCAGCGTTGGCGGCTGTGGCGGTGTAGTCCGGGATGGAGCTGTCCTCCACGTGGATGGTATAGCTCACCTGGGTGGGAAAGTCTGTCTCAAAGTAGAGGTACAGGCCGTTGCTCCCCGTGCCGAAGGGGTTCAGGACCGCCAGGGGCGCGTCGGCGGTCCAGTCCCGGTCAGGGGCGGTCTTGGCCTGGTCCAGGGACTGGGCCAGGCGGTCCTGCACGGCGGTGTCATAATAGGTGAAGCCCTCCTCGGAAAGCTCGAAGGGGACGAACTGGATCACCGTCAGGTCGGACTCCACCGCCGCCTCACACAGCTCCACCTCCAGCGTCTCATCCCGGCCCAGCATCTCGCCCACGTCCACTGTCCACACGGAGCGGACCTCGCTCTCCTGCCCCACGAAGCTCTTGGCCACCACAAAGACGATGACAGCCGCTGCCGCCAGCACAGCAAGCACAGCGGCCGCTGCGATGAGGATCTTTTTCTTCAGCGCCATAGCAGGCACCTCCTGTCGACCATATGCGTATCTCCGGGAAAGTGCCCGAAAGATATTGACAAATCATTATAGCATGAAAAAACAGGGGATACCTGAAAAAAACGGGAATTTTCATATCGTTCACAAAAGATTTACGATCTGGGTGTTCCAGCCGCACAGAGCGCGGAGAGCGGGATTCTTTTTGTTGCGCAAGCGCCGGGGATAGTATATAATAAGGTCTGCTGGAAACGCATCCTATACATGGAATGACGGGATGGAGATATAGAGAAGGGTGTGGTCTGATTTGAAGCTGCTGATCCGATATGCCTGGGTGGTGGACCCGGTCACCGGGCTGAACACCATGGCCAACCTCCTGCTGGAAGACGGGAAGATCGCCAAGGTGGGGGGAGGGCCCATGCAGGCAGACCAGGTCATCGACGCGGCCGGGCTGGTGGCCGCCCCCGGCCTGGTGGATATGCACGTCCACCTGCGGGAGCCTGGGTTCGAGTACAAGGAGACGGTGGCCACCGGCTGCGCCGCCGCCGCCCACGGCGGGGTGACCACCCTGGTGGCCATGGCAAACACCAAGCCCGTCACCGACAGCCCGGAGCTGGTGCGTGCGGTGATGGAGAAGGCCGCGCCCACCGGCGTGACTGTCCTGCCCGTGGGCGCGGTGACAAAGGGCCTGGGCGGGGCGGAGCTGACGGACTTTGCCGCCTTGAAGGAGGCTGGAGTTCCCGCTTTGTCCGACGACGGGGTGCCCATCCAGGACGAGGAGATCCTCCGCCGGGCCATGGAGGGGGCCAAGGCCGCGGGCCTGCCCATCCTGGACCACTGTGAGGACAAGGAGCTGGTCCAGAACTACGCCGTCAACGCCGGGCCGGTGGCGGACGCGCTGGGCCTGCCCGGACGGCCCGCCGCCGCCGAGGAGATGCAGGTGGAGCGGGATGTGCGCCTGGCGGAGGAGACCGGGGCCCATGTCCATATCTGCCACATCTCCACCGCCAAGAGCGTGGACATCGTCCGCCAGGCCAAGGCCCGGGGGGTGACCGTCACCTGTGAGACCTGCCCCCAGTATTTCACCCTCACCGAGCAGGAGGTGCTCAAGCAGGGCTCCCTGGCCCGGGTCAATCCCCCCCTGCGCTCCCAGGAGGATGTGGAGGGCATCATCCAGGGGCTGGTGGACGGCACCATCGACGCCATCGTCACCGACCACGCCCCCCACTCCGCCGAGGAGAAGGCCCGGCCCCTGGTCGAGGCCCCCAGCGGCATGGTGGGGCTGGAGACCTCTCTGGCCCTGGCCCTCACCGGGCTGTACCATACCGGGAAGCTCTCCCTGCCCCACATCGTGGCCAAGATGTCCTGCGCCCCGGCCCTGATCCTGGGCCTGAAGGGGAAGGGGAACCTGGCCGTCGGATCGGACGCCGACCTGGTTTTGTTCGACCCGGACGAGGAATGGATCGTGGACCCGGAGGAGTTTGCCTCCAAGGGACGGAACACCCCCTTTGCCGGGCGGCAGGTGAAGGGACGGGTGAAGTACACCATCGCCGGCGGCAAGGTCATCTATCAGGACAGCTGAGACGCGCGGACAAGCGTGCATCGACATAGAAAGGAAGTGGGCATATGTCCTTCGACATCCTGCAAGATAAGATAAAGGAGAAGAAAAACCCCACCGTGGCCGGGCTGGACGCCCGGGTGGAGTACATCCCGCCCCATATTTTGAAGAAGTACACCAGCCAGTACGGCGAGACCCTCCAGGCCGCCGCCCTGGCGGTGGAGGAGTTCGACTGCAGCCTCATCGACGCGCTGTGCGATGTGGTGCCTGCGGTCAAGCCCCAGTCGGCCTATTTCGAGATGCTGGGCTGGCGGGGGATGGAGACTATGGAGGAGGTCATCACCCACGCCAAGGGCAAAGGGCTGTATGTCATCGCCGACATCAAGCGGGGGGACATCGGCACCACCGCCACCGCCTATGCCGAGGCGTGGCTGGGCACCACCCGGGTGGGGGAGTCCGACTGCCCGGTGTTTGACGCCGACTGCGTCACCCTCAACGGCTATATGGGCTCGGACGCCATCAAGCCCTTCCTGGAGCAGTGCGTGGCCCGGAACAAGTCCGCCTTTGTGCTGGCCAAGACCTCCAACCCCTCGTCGGTGGAGCTCCAGGACATGGTGGCGGGAGACCGGGTGGTGTACACCGTCATGGGCGACCTCATCGAGCGCTGGGGCAAGGACACCGCCGGAAAATACGGCTACAACGCCCTGGGCGCCGTGGTGGGGGCCACCCATCCCTCCGTGCTCAAGGAGCTGCGCCGCCGGCTGGAGCACACCTTCTTTCTGGTGCCCGGCTACGGCGCTCAGGGCGGCACCGCCGCCGACGTGCGCTACGCCTTTGATGAGCTGGGCCGGGGGGCCATCGTCAATGCCTCCCGCTCCATCATGTGCGCCTGGAAAAAGACCGGCAAGGACGGCATGGACTATCAGGAGGCCGCCCGGGCCGCCGCCGAGCAGATGCGGGACGAGCTGAAGGAATACATCACCGTCCTGTAAACGGGAGGGCTGGCTCATGAAGGAAAAGACCATCTGCGTGTTCTGCGGCAGGGAAGAGGAGCAGGGCGTTCTGACCGGGGGACACTTTGTGTCCTGCGGGGGCACCTACCAGCCCGCCTGCAAGGACTGTGAGAAAAAGCTGCGCGGCGCCAGCCCCCTCCATAAAGTCCGCCTGGCCCTGGCCTCTGACCGGGCGGTGGCCCGGGAACAGCTCCAGGCGGCCCTGGAGCAGCTGGAGGCGGAGGAGGCCAGGACCTTCTCGGGCCTGAAGTGCCTGCGGTGCGGCGGACCCATGAGATACGGGAAAGAGACCGCCCTCCAGCTGGCGGAGATGGGGACGAGCGGTATGTCCCATTTCAGTTCCGGGGTGCTGAAGGTGTCGGTGCAGTACTGCGCCCAATGCGGCCGGCTGGAATTTTTCCAGGGTGACTTTCGCAAAGAAGAGGGAGAGATCGATGAAGGTAGAGACCAACAGTAAAGTCCTGGAGATGACCCAGCTGTCCTCCGGGGCCTGGTCCATGACGCTGGAGACCCATGGCATGGCCGGGCAGGTGGGCATGCCGGGGCAGTTCGTCCATGTGAAGTGCGGCCACAGCCGCCTGCTGCGCCGGCCCATCTCCATCTGCAACTGGGCCGCCCAGCGGGACCTGCTGCGGCTGGTGTTCGAGGTCCGGGGGGAGGGTACCGAGTGGCTCGCCCGCCGGCAGGTGGGGGACAGCCTGGATGTGCTGGGCCCCCTGGGCCACGGCTTCCGGATGGAGCAGGGGGGCCGGTACTTATTGGTGGGGGGCGGCATCGGCGTGCCCCCCATGCTGGGCTGCGCCGTCCATGGGGGCGGCGAATGCACGGCGGTGCTGGGGTTCCGCTCCGCGGCCAATGTGATGCTGCTGGAGGAGTTCAGCCGCGCCTGCTCCGGCGGGGTGCGCCTGGCCACCGACGACGGCAGCCTGGGCCACCACGGGTTCGTGGACGCGCTGGTGCGCCAGGAGCTGGAAAAGGACAACGGCTATACAGCTGTGTTGGCCTGCGGGCCAAAGCCCATGCTGAAGTCGGTATATCGGGCGGCGGCGGAGTTCGGCGTGCCCTGCCAGGTGTCTATGGAGGAGCGGATGGGCTGCGGCGTGGGCGCCTGCCTGGTGTGCGCCTGCAGGATGGCCGACGGCACCATGAAGCATGCCTGCAAGGACGGCCCCGTCTTTGACGGCAGGGAGGTGGACTGGGATGAATAAGGTGGATCTGTCCGTCACCCTGGCGGGGATGACCATGAAAAACCCGGTGGCGGTGGCCTCGGGCACCTTTGGATTCGGCCGGGAGTACGGCCAGTTCTATGACCTGTCCGAGCTGGGGGCCATCTGCGTCAAGGGCCTCACCGCCCAGCGCCGGGAGGGCAACCCCGCCCCCCGCATCGCAGAGACCCCCATGGGCATCCTGAACTCCGTGGGCCTGCAAAACCCCGGGGTGGATGACTTCATCGCCCGTGAGCTGCCCTTCCTGCGGCAGTACGATGTGAAGGTCATCGCCAATATCTCGGGCAACACACCGGAGGAGTATGGCCAGATGTGCGAAAAGCTGGCGCAGGCCGGGGTGGACATGATCGAGGTCAACATCTCCTGCCCCAATGTGAAGGCGGGGGGGCT